>NZ_JBEZLL010000043.1:0-54393 GCF_040652135.1 Streptomyces sp. NPDC048295 | reverse complement strand
CGCGTTTCCCTTTCCGGCGGTTCCAACCTTACCAGACTCTTTTTCGTTCCGTTTCCGGTCCGAATTTGAATTCCGGTGGCCTTTGGATTGGCCTTTGCCTTTCGGCGAACCCGACTTTATCAGAAGTTCTGAGTCGGAATTCCCGCCCCGTGGGGAGGCTCGCGGCACACAGGTGTGCGCGGCGCTTCCCGGTCAGGCGGAGCCGTAAACGTACTGGAGCGGGGCGCCCCGATGCAAATCGGGGGCCCCGCTCCTCAGTTCACGCCTGGCGGTGTCAGACCTCGACGACCACCGGGAGGATCATCGGGCGCCGGCGGTAGGTGTCGGAGACCCACTTGCCCACCGTGCGACGGACCAGTTGCTGGAGCTGGTGGGGCTCCAGCACGCCGTCCTGGGCGGACTTGTTGATCGCGTCCTCGATCTTCGGCACGACGGCGCCGAATGCCGAGTCGTCGATGCCGGAGCCACGAGCGTGGATGTCCGGGCCGCCCACGATCTTGCCGGTGGAGCTGTCGACCACGATGAAGACCGAGATGATGCCCTCGTCACCGAGGATGCGGCGGTCCTTGAGCGAGGTCTCGGTGACATCGCCGACCGAGAGGCCGTCGACATACACATAGCCCGCCTGGACCTTGCCGACGATCTTGGCCTTGCCGTCGACGAGGTCGACGACAACGCCGTCCTCGGCGATGACGATGTGGTCCTTGGGTACACCGGTGAGTGCGCCGAGTTCGGCGTTGGCCCGCAGGTGGCGCCATTCGCCGTGGACCGGCATCAGGTTCTTCGGCTTGCAGATGTTGTAGAAGTACAGCAGCTCGCCGGCCGAGGCGTGGCCCGAGACATGGACCTTGGCGTTGCCCTTGTGGACGACGTTGGCGCCCCAGCGGGTCAGACCGTTGATCACGCGGTAGACCGCGTTCTCGTTGCCCGGGATCAGGGACGACGCGAGGATCACCGTGTCGCCCTGGACGATCCGGATCTGGTGGTCGCGGTTGGCCATCCGGGACAGCGCGGCCATCGGCTCGCCCTGGGATCCCGTGCAGACCAGCACGACCTCGTCGTCCGGCAGGTCGTCGAGGGTCTTCACGTCGACGACCAGGCCCGCGGGAACCTTCAGATAGCCGAGGTCACGGGCGATGCCCATGTTGCGGACCATCGAGCGGCCGACGAAGGCGACCCTGCGGCCGTACTCGTGTGCCGCGTCGAGGATCTGCTGGATGCGGTGGACGTGGCTGGCGAAGCTCGCCACGATGATGCGCTTCTGGGCGTTGGCGAAGACCGTGCGCAGGACGTTGGAGATGTCCCGCTCCGGCGGTACGAAGCCGGGGACCTCGGCGTTCGTCGAGTCGGAGAGGAGGAGGTCGATGCCTTCCTCGCTCAGCCGGGCGAACGCGTGCAGGTCGGTGAGCCGGCCGTCCAGCGGGAGTTGGTCCATCTTGAAGTCGCCGGTCGCGACGGCCATGCCCGCGGGGGTGCGGATGGCGACCGCGAGGGCGTCCGGGATGGAGTGGTTGACCGCGACGAACTCGCAGTCGAACACGCCGATGCGCTCGCGCTGGCCCTCCGCCACTTCGAGGGTGTACGGACGGATGCGGTGCTCCTGGAGCTTCGCCTCGATCAGCGCGAGGGTCAGCTTGGAGCCGATGAGCGGGATGTCCGGCTTCAGGCGCAGCAGGTACGGGACACCACCGATGTGGTCCTCGTGGCCGTGCGTGAGGACGATTCCCTCGATGTCGTCGAGACGGTCCCGGATCGTGGTGAAGTCCGGCAGGATCAGGTCGATTCCGGGCTGCTCCTCCTCGGGGAAGAGAACGCCGCAGTCGACGATGAGCAGGCGGCCGCCGTACTCGAAGACCGTCATGTTGCGGCCGATTTCGCCGAGGCCGCCGAGCGGGGTGACGCGGAGGCCGCCCTTCGGGAGCTTCGGCGGGGTGCCGAGTTCGGGATGCGGATGACTCAAAAGACTCTCCTTACCACGCACGCCACGTACCGCTTGGGCACGTGGCGCGCATGTCATTCGTGCACTTGCTGTTGTCTGTGATGTCGCTCTTGCGAGTGTTCTTCGCTTATTCAGTTGTGAAGTCTGTGGTTACAGCTCTACCCCGCCGGCCGCGAGATCGATCTTGAGCTGTGCCGTTTCCTGTGCGGTGAGCTCCACCAGGGGGAGGCGCAGCGGGCCCGCGGGGAGGCCCTGGAGGGCCAGTGCGGCCTTGGTGGTGATCACACCCTGGGTTCGGAACATCCCGGTGAAGACCGGCAGGAGCTTCTGGTGGATCTCCGTGGCCTTCTGGATGTCTCCGCCGGTGTACGCCTCGATGAGGGCACGCAGGTCGGGAGTGACGACGTGGCCGACGACGGAGACGAATCCGACGGCGCCGACCGAGAGCAGCGGAAGGTTCAGCATGTCGTCGCCGGAATACCAGGCGAGGCCGGAGCGGGCGATGGCCCAGCTGGCGCGGCCGAGATCGCCCTTGGCGTCCTTGTTGGCGACGATGCGCGGGTGCTCGGCCAGCCGGACCAGCGTCTCCGTGTCGATCGGCACGCCGCTGCGGCCGGGGATGTCGTAGAGCATCACCGGCAGGCCGGTGGCGTCGGCGATGGCCGTGAAGTGGCGGAAGAGGCCTTCCTGCGGCGGCTTGTTGTAGTACGGCGTCACCGCGAGGAGTCCGTGGGCGCCGGAGCGTTCGGCCGTACGGGCGAGCTCGATGCTGTGACGGGTGTCATTGGTGCCGATGCCCGCGACGACATGGGCCCGGTCCCCCACGGCATCCAGTACCGCCCTTACGAGCTGGTCTTTCTCCGCGTCGCTGGTGGTCGGGGACTCGCCGGTGGTGCCATTGACGACCAGGCCGTCATTGCCTGCGTCCACGAGATGGGCGGCGAGCCGCTGGGCGCCGTCGAGGTCGAGTGCACCGTCCGCCGTGAAGGGCGTGACCATAGCGGTGAGGACCCGCCCGAAGGGGGTCTGCGGAGTGGAGATCGGAGCCATGGGTAACACGCTACTCGCTGCTCAGCGCCCAATGCCCCCTCGGGGGGACAAGCGATAGGAGCCCGGCACTGCCTGCTCGGGGGTTCAGGCAGTGCCGGGTCCGTTTGATCAGCCTAGATGAACTTCACGAAACGCCGCAATACGGACACCGCTTACGGGGCTACGCGTCCGTTCTTGTTGAAGGCTGCATGGGTGAGCGGCATGAGCCGGGCCCAGTGCTCCTCCATCTGCTGGCCCACCATCTCGATCTCGCGCTGCGGGAAGGACGGCACCTTCGCCAGCTCGTGCTGGGTACGCAGGCCGAGGAAGTGCATCAGCGAGCGGGCGTTGCACGTGGCGTACATCGAGGAGAAGAGGCCTACGGGGAGCACGGCGCGGGCGACCTCGCGGGCCACTCCCGCGGCGAGCATCTCCTGGTACGCCTCGTACGCCTGGCGGTAGGAGTCCTCCATGACGCGGCCGGTGAGCTCCTGCTGGGCCTGGGTGCCCTCGACGAACTCGTACTTGCCGGGGCGGCCCTGCTGGACGAGCTTGCGGGACGCGTCGGGGACGTAGAAGACCGGCTCCAGCTCCCGGTAGCGGCCCGATTCCTCGTTGTACGACCAGCCGACGCGGTGCCGCATGAACTCGCGGAACACGAAGATCGGGGCACTGATGAAGAAGGTCATCGAGTTGTGCTCGAACGGGCTGCCGTGGCGGTCGCGCATGAGGAAGTTGATCAGCCCCTTGGAGCGCTCGGGGTCCTTGGTGACCTCCTCCAGGGACTGCTCACCGGCCGTGGAGACACGGGCCGCGAACAGGACGTCGGAGTCGCCCGCGGCGTGTTTCACCAGCTCAACGGTCACATCGCTGCGGAAGCTGGGCTTTGCGGGCTCGGGGGTCTCGGTCACCGGCGGGGTCCTTCCAGTTGCGTCGCTCGGGCGGCGCCCACTCTACGGGCCACCACTGACAACCGGGTCGGGAAGGGCCTTCCAGGGATTTCTTCGACGAATTCGGCGATTCGGGGCACCTATCGGGCCTGTTCTGCGTCTGACTCAATAGCAGCATCCGAAACAGAGTTCAAGGAGACCTTCCTCATGTTCCGCCGGCGTGAAGCCGTCCCGTTCTCGTTCGTGGCCGAGAGCGACCGATTCCGCAGCAACGTCACACCGCCCCCGCGGGAGCGCGCCAGCGTCTCCCAGCTGGCCGGCCGCTCCCTCGTCGGGCTGACCATCGTCGCCGGCCTCGTAGGGGCGCTGATCCTCGGCCTGCCGGCGCTCAGCCCCGCCCAGAGCCCCTCGCACGCCGAGCAGACCGAGGCCGCCCACGGGCACTGACTCGTACGGGGCCCCTGGGGTGGTCGGGGCGGTGATCTCCTCGGTAGCCTCACCGGGCACAGCAATCGAGCGTGTTTGTGAGTGAGGATCAGTCGTGCCCCTGCCCTTCCTGACGGCCGACCGCGCGTTTGACGCCAGCGCCGAGGACATCGCGCTGCCGTTCGACGACCATGACAGCTGGCGGCGTCCGTACCGTCCCGGCCCCTGGCGGGTCGCGGCCGCCGCCTTCCTGCTGCTGCTCGCGTCCTTCGTCCTGCTCGCGGGAATGATCATCGCGTTCGCCGGGGCGCTGTCGGGCGCGGTCGTATGCCTGGCGGTCGCCGCCGCGGTCATCGTCTGCGCACTGCGGCTGCTGCGGGTCGGTGCCTGGGTCAGCCGGCACGGCGTACGCCGGGTGGGCTTCTTCGCGACGACGACCGTGCCGTGGAGCCAGGTCACGGCCGTCCGCACGGTGCAGCAGCCCGTGAAGTGGCTCGGGCTCCCCCGCACCGTGCAGGGGCAGGCGCTGATCGTCGTACGCCAGGGTGGCGAGGCGACTGCGCCGCTGCTCACCGACAGCAACGCCGATTTCCTGACGCGGGCCGAGGCCTTCGACCGCGCGGCCGACACGGTGGAGGCGTGGGGAGACGAGTACCGGCGGGTCTGAGCCCCCTTCGTACGACCGGGACGCCCGGTCCGGCACGCCCGTTCAGGACGTGCTGGGCCGGGCGTCCTTCATGTGCAGGGCGATGGCCCGCTGCATGGCCTTCCGGGCCCGCGGGGTGTCCCTGGCGTCCTGGTAGGCGACCGCGAGGCGGAACCAGCAGCGCCAGTCGTCCGGGGAGTCCTCGGTCTCCTCGCGGCGACGGGCGAACACCGCGTCGGCCGAGTCCCGGTCGATACGGCCGGACGGGGTACGGACCAGTTCGTCGACCGGCAGGCCGCCCTCCGCGTCGAGTTCCGCGGCCAGCGCGTTCGCCCGCGACACGAACTGGGTGTTCTTCCAGAGGAACCAGACCCCGATCACCGGCAGGATCAGCACCGCGACCCCGAAGGTGACCGTCAGCAGTGTGCCGTGCCGGATGAGCAGCACGCCACGGCTGCCGACCAGGACGAAGTAGAAGACCAGGACGGCGGCGGTGACGAAGTAAGTGATCTTTGCGCGCATGGCAGGGCTCAGTCAGTTCAGGTCGAGGAAGTGTTCCAGGCCGAACGTGAGGCCCGGAGTGGTCACCACACGGCGTGCGCCGAGCAGGATGCCCGGCATGAAGCTGCTGTGGTGCAGGGAGTCGTGGCGGATGGTGAGGGTCTCGCCCTCGCCGCCGAGCAGCACTTCCTGGTGGGCGAGGAGGCCGCGGAGCCGGATCGCGTGGACCGGGACCCCGTCGACGTCCGCGCCGCGGGCGCCGTCCAGGGCCGTGGTGGTGGCGTCCGGCTGCGGGGCGCAGCCTGCCTTCCTGCGGGCCTCGGCGATCAGCTGGGCGGTGCGGGTGGCGGTGCCCGAGGGGGCGTCGACCTTGTTGGGGTGGTGCAGTTCGACGACCTCGACGGACTCGAAGTAGCGGGCGGCCTGCTCCGCGAACTTCATCGTGAGGACGGCGCCGATGGAGAAGTTCGGCGCGATGAGCACACCGGTCTCCGGGGAGCCGGCGAGCCAGGTGTTCAGCTGCGCGAGCCGTTCCTCGGACCATCCCGTCGTGCCGACGACGGCGTGGATGCCGTGCCGGACGCAGAAGCCGAGGTTGTCCATCACGGACGCGGGGGTGGTGAGCTCGACGACGACCTGGGCGCCGGATTCCGTGAGGGTCTCCAGCCCGTCGCCGCGGCCCAGTGCTGCCACCAGCTCCATGTCGTCGGCGGCCTCGACGGCTCGTACCGCCTCGGATCCGATCCGGCCCTTGGCGCCGAGAACGGCCACGCGCAGCTTGCTCATTGCTCTGCTTCCTTAACGGTGGAGTTAGGAGACCGCTTCTTCGAGGCGGTCGGCCTGCTTGTCCTTGAGCGGCCCGATGACGGAGAGGGAGGGGCGGTGTCCGAGCACCTCGGCCGCGACGGCGCGGACGTCGTCGGGGGTGACCTGAGCCATCCGGGCCAGCATGTCGTCGACCGACATCTGGTCGCCCCAGCACAGCTCGCTCTTGCCGATGCGGTTCATCAGCGCGCCGGTGTCCTCCAGGCCGAGGACCGTGGAGCCGCAGAGCTGCCCGATGGCGCGGCCGATCTCCTCGTCGCTCAGCCCCTCGGACGCCACCCGGTCGAGTTCGTCCCGGCAGATCTTGAGGACGTCGTGGACCTGGCTGGGCCGGCAGCCCGCGTACACCCCGAAGAGCCCGCAGTCGGCGAAGCCCGAGGTGTACGAGTACACGCTGTAGGCGAGGCCACGCTTCTCCCGTACCTCCTGGAAGAGGCGTGAGCTCATGCCGCCGCCGAGGGCCGCGTTGAGGACGCCCAGTGCCCAGCGGCGGTCGTCGGTGCGGGCCAGGCCGGGCACGCCGAGGACGACGTGGGCCTGCTCGGTCTTGCGGTTCAGGAGCTCCACCCGGCCCGCGGTGCGCAGCTTGCGGGAGCCGTGGCGCGGGGCGACCGGGACGGCGTCGGTGCGGGACAGGGCGCCCGCCCGCTCGAACGCCCTGCGGACCTGGCGCACCACCGTGGCGTGGTCGATGTTGCCGGCGGCGGCGACGACCAGGTGCGTGGGGTCGTAGTGCTTCTTGTAGAAGCGGGCGATCCGGCCGCGGTCGAGCGCGTTGATGGTGTCGACGGTGCCGAGGACCGGGCGGCCGAGGGGGGTGTCGCCGAGCATGGTGTGCGCGAACAGGTCGTGCACGCAGTCGCCCGGGTCGTCCTCGGTCATCGCGATCTCTTCGAGGATGACGCCGCGCTCGGCGTCGACGTCCTCGGCGGTGATCAGCGAGCCGGTCAGCATGTCGCAGACGACGTCGATGGCCAGCGGCAGGTCGGTGTCGAGGACCCGCGCGTAGTAGCAGGTGTACTCCTTCGCCGTGAAGGCGTTCATCTCGCCGCCGACCGCGTCGATCGCGGCGGAGATGTCGAGGGCGCTGCGCTTGGCGGTGCCCTTGAAGAGGAGGTGTTCGAGGTAGTGCGTCGCGCCGTTCAGCGTGGGGGTCTCGTCGCGTGATCCGACGTTGGCCCAGATGCCGAAGGTGGCGGAGCGTACGGAGGGCAGGGTCTCGGTGACGACCCGGAGGCCGCCGGGCAGGACGGTGCGGCGGACCGTACCGATGCCGTTGGTGCCCTTGAGAAGCGTTTGGGTACGGGCGACGGCCCGCGCCTCGGAGGAGGCGCGGGCCGTCGTCACGGAACTACGGGACGTCACTTGTCGGCGTCGTCCTTCTTCTCGTCCTCTTCACCCTCGATGACCGGGATCAGGGAGAGCTTGCCGCGGGAGTCGATCTCGGCGATCTCGACCTGCACCTTGGTGCCGACGCCGAGCACGTCCTCGACGTTCTCCACGCGCTTGCCACCGGCGAGCTTGCGGATCTGCGAGATGTGCAGCAGGCCGTCCTTGCCCGGCATCAGGGAGACGAACGCACCGAAGGTGGTGGTCTTGACGACCGTACCCAGGTAGCGCTCGCCGACCTCCGGCATGGTCGGGTTGGCGATCGAGTTGATCGTGGCACGGGCGGCCTCGGCGGCCGGTCCGTCGGCGGCACCGATGTAGATGGTGCCGTCGTCCTCGATCGTGATGTCGGCGCCGGTGTCCTCCTGGATCTGGTTGATCATCTTGCCCTTCGGGCCGATGACCTCACCGATCTTGTCCACCGGGATCTTGACGGTGATGATCCGCGGGGCGTTCGGGGACATCTCGTCCGGGACGTCGATGGCCTCGTTCATCACGTCGAGGATGTGGAGGCGGGCGTCGCGGGCCTGCTTCAGCGCGGCGGCCAGGACCGAGGCGGGGATGCCGTCGAGCTTGGTGTCGAGCTGGAGCGCGGTGACGAACTGCTTCGTACCGGCGACCTTGAAGTCCATGTCGCCGAAGGCGTCCTCCGCACCGAGGATGTCGGTGAGGGCGACGTAGTGGGTCTTGCCGTCGATCTCCTGGGAGATCAGGCCCATGGCGATACCGGCGACGGCGGCCTTGAGCGGCACACCGGCGTTCAGCAGCGACATGGTGGAGGCACAGACCGAGCCCATGGACGTCGAGCCGTTGGAGCCCAGCGCCTCGGAGACCTGGCGGATCGCGTAGGGGAACTCCTCGCGCGTCGGCAGCACCGGCACGATGGCGCGCTCGGCGAGCGCTCCGTGGCCGATCTCGCGGCGCTTGGGCGAGCCCACGCGGCCGGTCTCACCGACGGAGTACGGCGGGAAGTTGTAGTTGTGCATGTAGCGCTTGCGGGTCACCGGGGAGAGGGTGTCCAGCTGCTGCTCCATGCGGAGCATGTTGAGGGTGGTGACGCCCAGGATCTGGGTCTCGCCACGCTCGAACAGCGCCGAGCCGTGCACCCGCGGGATGGCCTCGACCTCGGCGGCGAGCGTACGGATGTCCGTGACGCCGCGGCCGTCGATGCGGACCTTGTCCTTGATGACGCGCTCGCGGACCAGCTTCTTGGTCAGCGCGCGGTACGCGGCGGAGATCTCCTTCTCGCGGCCCTCGAAGGCCGGGAGGAGCTTCTCGGCGGCGATCTCCTTGACGCGGTCCAGCTCGGCCTCGCGGTCCTGCTTGCCCGCGATGGTGAGCGCCTGGGCCAGCTCGGACGTCACGGCGGCGGCGAGCGCCTCGAAGACGTCGTCCTGGTAGTCCAGGAAGACCGGGAAGTCGCCGGTGGGCTTGGCGGCCTTGGCGGCGAGGTCCGACTGGGCCTTGCAGAGGACCTTGATGAAGGGCTTCGCGGCTTCCAGACCGGCGGCGACTACCTCCTCGGTGGGGGCCTCGGCGCCGTCCTTGACGAGCTGGATGGTCTTCTCGGTGGCCTCGGCCTCGACCATCATGATCGCGACGTCGCCGTCCTCCAGGACGCGACCGGCGACGACCATGTCGAAGACGGCGTCCTCGAGCTCGGTGTGCGTCGGGAAGGCGACCCACTGGCCCTTGATCAGGGCGACACGGGTGCCGCCGACCGGGCCGGAGAAGGGCAGGCCGGCCAGCTGCGTGGAGCAGGAGGCGGCGTTGATCGCGACCACGTCGTACAGGTGGTCGGGGTTGAGCGCCATGATCGTCTCGACGATCTGGATCTCGTTGCGCAGGCCCTTCTTGAAGGAGGGGCGCAGCGGGCGGTCGATCAGGCGGCAGGTGAGGATCGCGTCCTCGGAGGGCCGGCCCTCACGACGGAAGAAGGAGCCGGGGATCTTGCCGGCGGCGTACTGCCGCTCCTCGACGTCCACCGTGAGGGGGAAGAAGTCGAGCTGGTCCTTGGGCTTCTTGGAAGCGGTGGTGGCCGACAGCACCATGGTGTCGTCGTCCAGGTACGCCACGGCGGAGCCGGCGGCCTGCTTGGCCAGGCGGCCCGTCTCGAAGCGGATGGTGCGGGTGCCGAAGGTTCCGTTGTCGATAACGGCCTCGGCGTAGTGGGTCTCGTTCTCCACTAGCGTTTTCTCCGATACATAGCGTCTTCGCGCCCCCACGCCCGTGTGGCGGGGGACGGTAGCGGAGAAGCCCTCCATCGGCGGGCCGGTCTTCGATCGAAGCACCCGGGTCGATGAGTCCGGGGGCCACTACCGAGGACCGGCGGCGGGGAGGTCTGCTTCTCGCTCGTCTGTCGGTCGTTCTCCGACCAGGTTACTGAGATTCGGTTCTGCTTGGCATTCCGGCCGTGCGGGCGGGCCCGTCACGTCCCGTACATGCGCGCGTACGCACCATCGTACGTACAGCAAAGGGAGCGGCCCCCCTCAGTGGTGGGAACCGCTCCCTTCACGGCGAACTACTTGGCGCCGCCGGCCGCACCGCGGCGGATGCCGAGGCGGTCGACCAGGGCACGGAAGCGCTGGATGTCCTTCTTGGCCAGGTACTGAAGGAGGCGGCGACGCTGGCCGACCAGGATCAGCAGACCACGACGGGAGTGGTGGTCGTGCTTGTGCGTCTTGAGGTGCTCCGTCAGGTCCGAGATCCGGCGGGAGAGCATCGCGACCTGGACCTCGGGGGATCCGGTGTCACCCTCCTTCTGGGCGAACTCGGACATGATCTGCTTCTTCGTAGCGGCGTCGAGCGGCACGCGTACTCCTCTTGATGTTCGATGCGCCCACGAGTGCCCCTGGTCTTGATCGCAGGGGAGCTTCCATGACTCGGAGGCGAAGGTCCGATGAGCGCAGCTCCCAGCATGATCCGGGAGGGCGTACACAAACGGCCGTCACACAGCGTACCAGCCCCGCGGCTCAGCTCGTCAGGGCCCTTGCCCTGGCGAAGACGTCCAGTACCGCCAGGCAGAGCGGGACCAGCGAGAGCAGGACGGCGCTCTCGGTCAGGTCGAGCAGCCTGCCCCAGAACGGGGAGAGGCCCTTGCGCGGAATGATCAGGCCGATCGCGGTGAGCAGCGCGGCCCCGGCGGCGACGGCCGCGGAGAGCCAGATCGTGCGGATGTCCAGGGAGCTGCGGTCCCCGTACCTGACCAGGTCGAAGAGCAGGTCGGTCGGCGGGTTCAGGGAGAGGCCGAGGACCAGCAGGGCGACCGTGCCGAGGCCCGCCACCAGTACGCAGGCGACCTGTGAGGTGTAGCGGAACAGCCGGGCGCGCAGCAGCATCGCGAGTCCGGCGGCCAGGGCCAGGAGCTGGCCCCAGACGTTGTCCGAGAAGCCGAGCACGGCCCCGCATCCGACGACGACCGCCGCGCAGCCCCCGACCAGGCCGAGCAGCATCTCGTGGCCCCGGCGGGCCTGGGCCGCGATGCGCTCGGCGTCGACGGGGGTGCTCTGGGCGGACGGCTCGGCGTACGGGTCGGCGAGGCTGTCGTCGTAGCCGCCGGGGGCGGTGCGCGGCGACGCGTAGCCGATGGGCAGCCGGGCGAAGCGGGCGGAGAGGCCGGGAAGGAAGGCGACCAGACCGAGGGCGGCCGGGGCGCAGACGGCGGCCGTCTGCGTGGCCGATGCCTCGGTGAGGATGGCGACGAAGGTGGCCAGGGTGCCGACGGTGGCGAGGAAGGTGGCCGCGACGAACGGGGCGTCGCCGCTCGGGGTGAGGGCGACCAGGGCGACCGAGGCGATCAGGACGGCGACGCAGCCGAGCAGGAACTGGAGCCGGCCCGGGCCCTGGCCGGCGTCCGGGCCGATGATGCCGGAGCCCGCGATGAGTACGAGGGGCAGTGCGCCGAGACCGAGGGCGACGGCGGTGGAGCGGTCGGTGTAGACCCGGGCGCGTACCCCCGCGAACGCGGTCAGCAGCAGGCCCGCGGAGCCCGCGATGATGCCGGGCAGGCTGTGCATGTCGTGCCTGAGCGGGTCGGCGAACCAGAGCACGAAGCCCATCAGTACGAGCAGCAGCACACCGCCGACCAGGCCCGCGCCGCGCAGCAGTTCGTCGCTCCACAGGTGACGGTCGCGGGTGACGGCCGAGGCGACGGCGTCGGAGACGTCGTCGAAGACCGCGGGCGGCAGGGACTGGGCGAAGGGGCGCAGGCTGAGGAGTTCGCCGTCGAGGACCTGCTGGGCCGCGAGGGTGCGCGCGCCGTCGAGGACCGTGCCGTCGCGGCGTACGAGGTGGTATCCGGTGGGGCTTCCGGCTGTCTGGGTCTGGCCGGTGAGGCGGAGGATCTCCGGGTAGACGTCGGCGACGGCGATGTCCTCCGGCAGGGCCACATCGATACGGCTGTCGGGTGCCACGACGGTCACCCGGCAGAAGCCCGTCGCTGCAGTCGAACTCACGTGTCTGGTCCCCCTGATTCGCGGTTGCGCACGGTGCGCGCGCCACCCTACCGGGAGGGGGGCAGGTCATCTGCAAGTAGGATCGCCGTCGCGCGGAGTGACGTCCGCGAGCAATGGCAGCCACGGGGGCTTCGGTGCGTATTCGGCCGGTCTTGTGCCCGTCCGTACCGAGGGATTGGTGTTTCGGTGAGCCAGATCGTCGTGAAGCGACCTCCGAGGGCACTGCCACCGGAAGTCCCCATTGACGAGTTGACGTTGGAGTCCCCTCCGGAACTGCCCCGCGGGCAGCAGGAGGGCATGCTGATGCAGATCCTGCCGGTGCTCGGCATGGGGTCGTCGGTGGTCTTCTTCTTCTCGCCGCAGGCACCTCCGTTCATGCGGATCATGGGTGTGCTGATGCTCGTCTCGACCGTCGGGATGGTGGTCGCGCAGCTGGTCCGTCATCGCCGCGGTACGCAGGGGCAAATAGCCGATGTGCGGCGCGACTACCTCAAGTACCTGGCGCAGACCCGGCGTACGGTGCGCCGGACGGCGCGCACCCAGCGGGATGTGCAGCTGTATCTGCAGCCGGCCCCGGAGCAGTTGTGGTCGGTGGTCGCCGAGGGCAGCCGGGTGTGGGAACGGCGCGTCGGTGACAAGGACTTCGGGCAGGTCCGGGTGGGGCTCGGGGCGCAGCAGCTGGCCACTCCGCTGATCGCTCCCGACACCGCTCCGGTGGACGAGCTGGAGCCGATGTGCGCGGGTGCGATGCAGCGGTTCCTCGCCGTGCACGGGTCCTTGGACGGGCTGCCGATGGCCGTGTCGATGCGGGCGTTCTACCACGTGACGGTCTCCGGCCGGCCGGAGGAGGCGCAGTCGGCCGCGCGGGCGCTGGTCGCCCAGCTGGTGACGCTGCACTCCCCCGAGGACCTGATGGTCGCGGTGGTGGCGGCGCGGGGTGCGGTGGAGCGGTGGGACTGGACGAAGTGGCTGCCGCATCTGCAGCTGCCGGGACAGGTCGACGGGGCCGGTACGAAGCGGCTGTTCGGGGACGACCTGGGTGAGCTGGAGCAGTTGCTGGCGGGCCGGCTGGAGGGGCGGCCGCGGTTCGGCCGGGAGAGCCAGCCGCTGCTGGACCAGCCGCACATCGTGGTGGTGCTGGACGGTGGGATGGTGCCGCCCGACTCGCTGTTCGCGGCGGCCGAGGGCATCCAGGGCGTGACGATCGTCGAGGTGGTGCCGGGCGAGCTCGACGAGCCGCGCGGCGGCCTGTCGGTGGTGGCGCGGCCGGGGCTGCTGCGGCTGGAGTCGGGTGCGGGGATGGCCTACGAGGGTGTGCCGGACGGGATGTCGCTGCCCGCGGCCGAGGCGTTGGCCCGGCAGCTGGCGCCGCTGCGGATGGGCGGGGGCGACGACGACGAGCCGCTGCTGGCCAATCTGGACTTCACGGATCTGCTGAACCTGGGCGACGCGGCCGCGGTGGATGTGGCGCGGACCTGGCGGCCGCGGTCGGTCTCCGAGCGGCTGCGGGTGCCGATCGGGATCGGCGAGGACGGTCAGCCGGTGATGCTGGACCTGAAGGAGGCCGCGCAGGACGGCATGGGTCCGCACGGGCTGTGTGTCGGTGCCACGGGTTCCGGCAAGTCCGAGCTGCTGCGGACGCTGGTGCTGGGGCTCGCGGTCACGCACTCCTCGGAGACGCTGAACTTCGTGCTCGCGGACTTCAAGGGCGGGGCGACCTTCGCCGGGATGTCGCACATGCCGCATGTCGCGGCCGTCATCACCAACCTCGCGGACGACCTGACGCTGGTCGACCGCATGGGGGACGCGATCCGCGGTGAGCTCCAGCGCCGGCAGGAGCTGCTGCGCTCGGCCGGGAACTACGCCAACATCCACGACTACGAGAAGGCGCGGGCGGCGGGTGCGGCGCTGGAGCCGCTGGCCTCGCTGGTCCTGGTCATCGACGAGTTCTCCGAACTGCTCACCGCCAAGCCCGACTTCATCGACATGTTCATCCAGATCGGCCGGATCGGGCGTTCGCTGGGGGTGCATCTGCTGCTGGCCTCGCAGCGTCTGGAGGAGGGCAAGCTGCGCGGCCTCGACACCTATCTCTCGTACCGGATCGGGCTGCGGACCTTCTCCGCCGCCGAGTCGCGAACGGCGCTCGGCGTGCCGGACGCGTACCACCTGCCGTCGGTGCCCGGTTCGGGCTATCTGAAGTTCGGTACGGACGAGATGACCCGGTTCAAGGCGGCCTACGTGTCGGGGACGTACCGCACGGGCGTCCCGGATCTTCCGGTGGGGGCGCTGCCGATCGAGCGTCGGCCCGCGCTGTTCAGCGCCCTTGAGGTGCCGGTGGTGTACGCGGCGCCCGACCCGGCGCATCTGACGGCCGCGCGGGCCGGCGCGGACGACGACGCGCTCGCCGACACGGTGCTCGATGTGATCGTGCGCCGGCTGGAGGGGCAGGGGGTGCCCGCCCATCAGGTGTGGCTGCCGCCGCTGGACCGGGCGCCGACGCTGGACCAGTTGCTGCCGGGGCTGGCGCCGACCGCCGAGCGGGGCTTCACGGCCACCGAGTACACCCGTCCGGGCGGGCTGACCGTGCCGCTCGGGCTGATCGACAAGCCCTTCGAGCAGCGGCGCGAGGTGCTGTACCGGGACTTCTCGGGCGCGGCGGGCCACATGATGGTGGTCGGCGGCCCGCAGTCGGGCAAGTCGACGCTGGTGCGTACGCTCATCTCGTCGTTCGCGCTCACCCACACCCCGCACGAAGTGCAGTTCTACGGGCTGGACTTCGGTGGTGGCGGTCTGGTCTCGCTGGCGGATCTGCCGCATGTCGGCGGGATGGCCTCGCGGCTGGACCCGGAGCGGGTGCGGCGTACGGTCGCCGAGGTCGCGGGCGTGCTGAACCGGCGCGAGGAGTTCTTCCGCGCCCACTCCATCGATTCCATCGCCACCTACCGGCGCAGGCGCGCCCTGGGCGATCTGCCCGGCGAGCCCTGGGGCGATGTCTTCCTGGTGGTGGACGGCTGGGGCGGCTTCCGGTCCGAGTACGAGATGCTGGAGCAGGTCGTCACCGACATCGCGTCGCGCGGGCTCGGTTACGGCATCCACGTCGTGATCACGGCCGCGCGTTACATGGAGGTGCGGGCCGCGCTGAAGGACCAGATGCTGGGCCGTCTCGAACTGCGGCTCGGCGACGTCATGGACTCCGAGTTCGACCGGAAGGTCGCGGCCAATGTGCCGGCCGGTGTCCCGGGCCGGGGTCAGGTGGCGCAGAAGCTGCACTTCATGGGTGCGCTGCCGCGTATCGACGGTTCCAGCAGCGCCGCGGATCTCTCCGACGGCACGGCCGCGTTCGTCGCGGCGGTGAAGGCGAACTGGGCGGGTCCCGCCGCGCCGCCCGTGCGGTTGCTGCCGCGCAAGCTGCCGGCCGATCAGCTGCCGAAGGGCTTCGAGTTCCCGCAGCGGGGCATCGCGATCGGTATCGACGAGACCGATCTGGAGCCGGTGTTCGTCGACTTCGAGACCGATCCGTTCTTCCTGGTCTTCGGGGAGAGCGAGTCGGGCAAGACCAACCTGCTGCGGCTGATCGCGAAGCAGATCTCGGAGCGCTACTCCCCCGACGAGGCGAAGCTCGTCGTCGGTGACTACCGGCGGGGTCTGCTGGGTGCGCTGCCGGAGGACCATCTGCTGGAGTACGCGCCGATGGCGAGCTCGATGCAGATGCACATGGAGGCGCTGGCGGGTGTCTTCGCGCGCCGGCAGCCGCCGACCGATGTCACTCCGCAGCAGCTGCGCGACCGCAGTTGGTGGACCGGGCCGCAGATCTTCATCATCGTCGACGACTACGACCTGGTGGCGACGAACGCGGGCAATCCGCTGGCCCCGCTGGCGGAGTACCTGCCGTTCGCCCGGGACACCGGGGTCCGCTTCGTCATCGCGCGGAACTCCGCCGGGGCCTCGCGGTCGATGTACGAGGCGTTCATGCAGCGCATCAAGGAGCTGGGCGCGCAGGGGGTCGTCCTTTCCGGCGACCCGGGCGAGGGCGATCTGATCGGTACGGTGCGCGGGCACGCGATGCCGCCGGGGCGCGGGTACTTCGCCTCGCGGCGCCGGGGCAACCCACTGGTGCAGATCGGGCGGCTGCCGGAGCAGCGCTGAGCGAGGGGAGCCGGGGCGGGATTCTCCCGCACCCCGGCTCCTTGGGTGCGCACAGGTGTACTAGCGTCTACCGGTGTGATCTTCACGCCTTCGGGCAGGGGTCACCAGGTGTACGACAGTCGCTGTTACGGGGAATCTCATGGGTTTTGACGAGGAATGGGGTCTGCTGCGCGGGCAGGCCGCGGAGCGGCAGAGCACCCACATGCAGCTGAACGGTACGGGTGACGGCCCTTTGTCCGGCCCCGGCGGCAAGGACTTCGCCTCGACACCGGCGCAGAAGGCGGCCGCGGCGAACACGATCGAGACCGAGCTGGAGCCGAACACCAAGAAGGCCACCGACCGGGCGGACGAGACATCCGCCGCGGCGGTCAAGGAGTTCGACGGCTGGGACACCGGGGCGGGGCTCAAGAAGGTGATGGAGACCTGGGACAAGCAGGTGAAGGTCCTGATGGGCCGGCTGTCCATGGAGAAGGGAGCGCTGCGCGGCGCGTCCAGTCTCTTCGCCGGCAACGACCAGCTGATCAAGTCCCAGTTCACTCCGTTGCTCAAGCCGCAGCCCGGCCCGTACGCCTCCGGGCTCGACGGACTGTAGAGCCGCAACCGGCGACGTCCGCATCGCGGCCCCGCCTGGAGGCCGCACCGATGGGCTGAGGAAAGGATCTCGACGAGCATGCGCGGGGCCCTGGTCAGCTGCGCCTTCCCTATCGGTGACGAGGCCGTCGAGGTCCATGCGGTCGTCACCGGGAGGCTTCGGGCGGAGCCCGCGCTCACACCGGTGATCACGAGCGCCGGACGGTTGCCGCCGGACGGCGTCGCCTCATGTCCGGAGCGCACCGCCGCCGGGCGAGCCGGTGGTCACCGATTCGGGTGCCTGCGCCACCGTACGGCTGGATCCCGTGAGGCCGGCGATGCCGCCCTCCTGCTGGTGACGGCCGGGGCCGCAGGACGCACCACGTTCACCGCGCGACAGGTCACCGCGCCGGCCCGAGCGCTCCACGCACAGACCGCCTGACGGTACGAGAACCGAACAAGCCACGGGGGACACACATGCTCACCTACCACGACGTGATGACCACCGATCTCAGTCAGTTGACCACGGCCGCGGGCAAGTGGGACGAGATGGCTGCGGAGATCAAGAAGGTGGCTGACCGCTACAAGGACAGCGTCCAGAAGATCACGCTCGGGTCCTCCTGGGCGGGCGTGAGTGCCCAGACCGCCCACACCAACTTCGCGGCCACCCAGTACGAGTACACGGCCGCCCAGACGGAGGCGAAGGCCATAGCCTCGCTGCTGCGCGACGCGCACGAGGACTTCGTGCGGCTCAAGAAGAACCTGGAGTCCAAGCGCGCGGAGGCCGTCAAGGCGGGGATGCGCATCTCCGAGAGCGGAGTGGTCAGTTACGACTACGACAAGCTCACGCCCGGAGAACGTTCCGCCATGCACCACGACCCGGACTTCGCACAGAGCGTCAGCAAGGCAGCGGCGTCGTGGACCGAGGCGATCGACGCGTGCGTCAAGGCGGTGGACGACGCCGACCAGGGGGTGAGGGTCGCACTCGACGCGGTCACCAAGGACGGCTACGGCGACAAGAACGACGAGACCCTGGGTGTCGGCTTCAACAATCACGCGTACGGCGACATCGAGAAGTACGAGGCGGAGAACACGGCGGACATCGCCACCCGGCTCAACAACGGCGAGAAGGTCTCCGCCGCCGACATGGCCGAGTTCCAGCGTGCGGTGCGGGACAACCACGGCGACAAGGCGTTCTCGCAGACACTGCTGAACAGATTGGGTCCGGACGGCCTGATCAAGGTCACCAACCGGCTCAACGACCGCGCCTACGACTCCGACAAGAAGCACAAGGGCCAGTACCTGGAGATCGAGAAGAACCTCGGGAACACGATCGCCACCGCGACCAAGGTGCCCGGTAGTGTCCGGGACGCCCCGCCCGGATCGGCCGCGTTCAAGAAGTGGGTGGACAGCGGGGACGGGAAGTTCTACCGGGAGTGGATGGAGGGGATCGACAAAACCGGCGGCAAGGACTATGGGAACGAGGTCGGCAACCCGCTCTACGGCTATCAGGCCGTCGTCAGCGTGATGCAGCGGGCCGATACGCCGTTCGACGACCAGTTTCTCTACGACATGGGCGACAAGCTCATCGAGGCCGAGAAGAACCACCCCGGGATCTTCGAGAAATGGGGTCACGGTCACGACGGGATCGAGACGGACGCCATCGACGGTGTGTTGGACGTGATGAGCCGGAACCCTGACGCGGCCACCGCGTTCTTCGACCCGGACGGCAACGGGACCGACCCGAACCACGTCAAGAACGACCACCTGAAGTACCTCGCGGGCAGTGGCGACGATTCCCGCGCCTGGCCCCGGAACACCATCACGGGCGTGGCCGTGACCACGATGGACGACCCGACGAGCCGCATGGGTCTCGGCGCTGCGCTCGAAGCCGCCGCCACCGGTCACGTGCCGCTGGGCGCCGGGCAGGACCCGTGGCCGGAGGCCGAGCACAGCGAGGCGCAGGCCCGGGTCATGAACGGCATCCTGGAACAGCTCGCGCCGGGCGAGGGCGAGGGCAACGATGCCACTGTTCCCGACAACATGCGGCAGCCCGTCGCCAATGCGCTGGCCGAGTACGCATCGGACACGCACGAGATCATCGGCGAGACGTCGAGCGACTACATCGACCATTGGGCGGAAGGGCACTTCGCCGACGCGGACGGCCGAGCGCATCTGTCGACGAACCCGAAGGACCTCATACAGGTGATGCGTGGACTCTCCGAGGACGCAGACGCCTATGCCGCGCTGCACAAGGCCGAGGCGCGTCATCTCAACGTTCTGCTCGACGAGATCCCGAACGGGCAGACGGACTTCGAGCACAGCGGCCGCTGGCGGGACGCGGGGTCAGTCCTGGGCGCGTACACGGCGATCCGGGAGGACGTGATCAACGACGAGCGGATGACCGAGTACAACAAGGCCGACTGGAAATCCAAGATCGCGTACCACGTGGTCGGCGGGGCCGTCACACCGCTCACCCTGCCTATAGGCGGTAGGGCGTTGCCTGTTGGTGACATGCTGCAGCGCGGGGTGGACACCTGGGCCTGGCAGTGGGGCAACGAAATGAAGGGGGAGGCCGATGCGAAAGCCGACGCCGCGATTGCCGACAGGTATCTCGACTCGGCCCTGCAGGTCAGCAAAACCGTCGACGGCTGGGCCGCAGGCCGCAGCGACATCGACACAAGTACCGACGACGGCAAGAAGATGGTCGGAACACTGAAGGGGCTCATTCGCGACAGCCACACATCGGGCAGCACCCACGCCCACAAGTACATGTGACCACCCCGGCCAATGGCCGCACGAAGAGACACAGCTCCCAGCCGTTCGACCGCTCACTCACGCACTGAAGAGGACCACCGCATGTCCGGACCATCTGCCGACGCGCCGCGCAGCCGCCGCCTGCTCTACGGGGTCACCGCCTCGTTGATCGCCGTGGCCCTGGCCGGAGGGGCGTGGTTTCTCTTCGGCCGGGGGCAAGCGGCGGTCGGCTGTGACGCGCTCGTCAAGGATCAGCGCGTCAGGTCTGCACTCGGCACGCACTACTCGTCCGGCATGAGCTGCTCGGAGCTCGGCGCGGCGGTGAGGACGAGCACCACAGGCAGCGGTGCCGGGCCGCGCACCAAGGCCCAGGCCGACAGCATGAAGCAGATCCTGCTAGCCGTTAATGAAAGTCTTGACGGGACCGGCCAGTCCATCGCCGCGGACCTCCGGAGACCGCTCGCCGAGTCACTGGCCGGTTACGCGAACGACGTTCAAGAGATTCTGGACGGTCTCACTTCGGCGTACTTCGACGCGGACGGCCAGGACGATCCCGCGTGGCAGGACGAGGCGGGTTACCACTTCTCGGTGTCCTACGGCGACCTCGTCAGCGTACTGCGGGCTGTCTCGCAGGACCCGGCAGCGTACGTGGTGCTGCGCAACGCCCAGACCGAATGGGGGGCAGCTCAGCTCGCCTCACTGCTCAGGGAGAAAATGAACGACACCCTGTTGGTGGCACCCACGCACAACGCATCGGCACTCGGGAACTATGACGCGATCGCGGCCGATGTAGTGCGGCACAAGGGGGCATCGTCCGGAGCACGGTGGGCGGACACGGTGAACACGGAGCTGCGCAGGCCCGCGACAGTCGCACCGGTGACTCCTCGGTCCGCGCTGTCCGACCGGATCACCCGCAGTTGGCGGGCGTCACTGGTGTCGGTGCCTGCCGCCCGGCGGACGGACGAGCTGCGCAATCAGGGACCGTTCATGTTCACCACCTGGGCCGAGGCCGTGGGGTTGAGCCAGGAACGGACGAAGGCCGTGGAAGGTTTGTACCGCAGTAGCAACGAGAGCGGGTACGGCCGGCTGATGGAGCACCTGAAAATGTCATGACAGGACCTGCAAAGGTGCTCGCGGGAATCGGGATGAACGTCATGACGTCATCGTTCCTTTCCCGGAACAGGTGGCTCCGCACTCGGAGAGCGTGCACATGGCCCGGCACCGATCCGAGGCCGTGGGGCGGTGGCGGTGGCGGTGGCGGGGATCGATACCACCGCGACACGGAAGCTGTAAACACCGGGACCGCCGTGCGCGGTGGCGGGGATAGTCTGCTCGCGGGCGACGAACACGTTCCGCCACAGGAGAGGAAAGGCACCTGATGGGCACGCAAGCGGAGAAGGACGAGCTGTACGCACTCGACATCTCGGGGGTGGAGTGGCTGAGCGCGCCCGGCACCGAGGAGGCCGAGGAGCGCGTCGAGATCGCGCATCTGCCGGGCGGTGCGGTGGCGATGCGGTCCTCGCTGGATCCCGGGACGGTGCTGCGGTACACCGAGGCCGAGTGGCGGGCCTTCGTCCTGGGCGCGCGGGACGGCGAATTCGACCTGAAGTAGACGGTGCATACGGCAAGGAGGGGCACGCTCGGGCGAGCGTGCCCCTCCTTGCCGTATGTGTGAGTGCGGTCAGTACGCCTCGGTGAAGCCGAGCGAGGCCTTGTGGTCGGTGGCGCGGTAGCTGTCCTTGCCGTTCTCGACGATCCTCGCGACCTGCTCCAGGCGGTCCTTCATGTGTTCCGCCCGGCTCTTGTACTTGCCCTGCAGGCTCACGTACTTGCCGTGGGCCTCACCGTCCCAGGTGTCGGTGACGACCTTGAGGGCGGCGTCCATCTCCTCGAGGTCCGTGACGATGTTCTTGGACACCGTGCGGATGCGGTTGGCCATCTCCTGGACGGTCTCGTACTTGACCTTGGTGTTCGGGTCGTGCCCCATGTGTGTTCTCCTCGGTGCTCGGCGGTGCGGAAGGCGTGGTGCGGCGCCGGTCAGACGTTGTTGAGTCCGGAGGTGTTGGCGCTCGGCGCCGAGTCCTTGACCGCGTTGAAGGCCGCACGGACCTCTTCGTCGTTGGCGTTGCTGAGGTTCTTGGTGGCTCCCACCGCGTTGAGCAGGACATCGAGGAGCCGACGGATCTGGTCGTGGTCCTCGTTGATCATCAGCTGCGCGGACTTGAACCCCGAGGCGCCGACGCCCGTCCATCCGGCGCCGACCGTCTCCAGGATGTCGGCCAGTTCCCTGGACTGACGGGACACCGCACGGCCCGTCTCGATGATCTTGTTCTTCGCCTGGACGATCGGATCGTCGGCAAGTCCGAAACCGCCTGAGGGGCTGGTCATCCGCAAGTCCTATCTCTCGGTTGCCTGGCCTGTCCGTCCGTCACGGTCAGGATCCTTCCGTTCCCATGTGCTCCGGCAAAGGAATAGGGAAGGTCCGGGCCGGGAAAGCACCGTCTCGGCACACCCGTGGCTCGAACTCGGCGCAGGCCACTTCTCGTTCCCCCGTCACACACGTGAAGTCTGTTACCACCCTAGCCACTTCGCGGCCTCTCCCCAACCGCTCTTCACCGGTGGCCGGCCGCCTCGCCGGGCGGCCGTGTCATCGTGCGGCGCGCCTTCGGCGCGCGTCCCGGACCACCGTCGCGGCCCCGCCGATCACCCCGACCAGGACGGCAGCCGTGGCCAGCGCGTAGGTGGCGTACCGCTCGCTGCGCTCCTGCGGCGTCTCCGACAGGGAGAGCTGTGCGGGCTCGGGGGCCGGTGCCTTCGGCGGCGCCGGGTCCGGATGCGGGGCATCCTGCGGGAGGTCGTCCCCGGACAGGGCACGGACCGGGTCCACGACGCCCCAGCCGACGTAGTCGTCATGGCCGGTGACGGAGCGTTCGGCGGTCTGCTCGATCCGGGCGACGATCTGGGCCGCCGTCCACTTCGGGTACTTGGCCCGCATCAGGGCGGCGACCCCGGCGACGTAGGGCGCCGAGAAGCTGGTGCCGTTGTCGGTGCACTGGCCGTATCCGGGGACGGTGGAGACGATGTCGACGCCCGGGGCGGCGACCCCGACGAAATCGCCGGCCTGGGAGAACGGGGCGCGCTCGTTGTTGCGGTCGGACGAGGCGACGGCGAGGACTCCGTCGAAGGCGGCGGGGTAGGTGCGTTTCAGCCTGCCGTCCATGCCGTCGTTGCCCGCGGAGGCGACCACGACGATGTTCTTGGCGAGCGCCCTGGCCACCGCCCGGCCCAGCGTGGAGGTCTCCTCCAGGGCCTTGGTCGTGTCCTGGGAGATGTTGATGACCTGGGCGCCCTTGGCGATCGCGTGGTCGATCGCGGTGGCCATCGTGGTGTCCTTGCCGCTGTTCTTCTCGTCGTTCTGGCGGATCGGGATGATCGTGGCCTCGGGGGCCAGTCCGACGAATCCGGTGCCCTTGCGGGGGCGGGCGGCGATGATGCCGGCGACCTTGGTGCCGTGGCCGACCTCGTCGACCGTGCCGTCGCTCTTGCCGCCCTTGAGGTAGTCGGCGCCCGCCGATGCGTCGACAGCCGTTTCGAGCTGCGGGTTGTCGTTGTCGACGCCGGTGTCGATGACAGCGACGCGTACGCCCTTGCCCTTGGTGTCCTGCCAGAGTTCGTCCAGCAGGACGCGTTGCAGCGGCCAGGGGCGGCCCTCGTACTGCTGCTTCATCGGGAAGGTGCACTCGCCGCCGCCGTCCAGGCCCGTGTCGCCGGGTTCCCGGGCGCCCTCGGCGGCGTACGCGGCCCCCGGCGCCGCCAGTGCGGTCAGTACGGCGGTGACCGCCATCGCGCGGACCGTCCTGCGGTACCCCATCCGTGTTCCTCCCCCGCGCCGTGCGCCGCCCGCCGTCCTCCGCAACGTCATGAACCCTGGGGCTGACGGGCGCTGTTGGTGTCCAGCCTGGGGCCCTTGGACAGGAAGTCCGACCATTCGATCGGTACGAGGGCGGGCATCACCTTCTCGTATCCGAGTCTGCTCTGCGCCTGGCTGGGCTCGGGGCGGCCGTCCGACTGCTGCTGCTGGTCGCCGGTGCCGATGTCGGAGCGCCTGGCGTCGCTGTCGCCGTTCGCCTGGACCGCGTAGCGCAGTCCGGTGTCGGTCACCAGGAAGAGTGATCCGTCGGGCCTGGTCTGCCGGCCCCGGACCTGGGTGTAGAGCAGGCCGCTGCCGGGCGTGACATAGGTGCTGGTGCCGCCGACGGCGATGGAGGCGGGATACGCGGTGCCCGCCCAGGTGCTCAGGGTGGTCCGGCCCGAGCCGTCCACCTTGCGCAGCACACTGCACACGGTGTCGCGGCCGGTGCCGCCGCTCTCGGCGGAGTTGACCTGCTGGGTCCGGTTCGCCGGCCAGTGTGCGGCCTGGCCGGCGAAGGCGGCGGTGTCGGGCACGAAGTCCTGGAGGCCGACGGCACGTGCCTGGCCCTCCAGGTTGAGCACGGCGGTCTGCGGTGAGCTGATCAGCAGCCAGGCGGTGAACCCGGAGACGCGCTGGACCTTTCCTTCGAGCACCACGTAGTAACTGGTGCCCTCACCGGTCCTGGTCCGCAGGACCGTGCCGATCTTGTTCTCCTCGTCGGAGAGCTGCCCCGCGACGTGTGCCGGGGCGCCGACGTCGCCGGGGATCGCCGGGAAGGCGATCGGGCTGCCGTCGTGCAGGGTGGCCAGCCAGTCGTCGGTGACGGACTGCGGCTGCCTGCTCCCGACCAGTGCGTTGGTCAGATGGCCGCTGTCGGCGGCGGTCTCGGCGATGCGGTACTTGGTGCCTTTCGCATCGACGAGGTAGCGGGCCCGGTCCTGGCCCTGGACGTAGAGCACCTGGTCGCCGCCGAGCTTCTGCCTGCCCTCGGTCAGCCTGTTGTCACGTGCGCCGAAAACGAAGGCGGCCTTCTGCACGGTGTTGCCCTTGCCGCCGGGCTGTACGCAGACGGCCCACCGCTTCGCCGTCCCGGCGTCCGCGGCCTCGGGCAGCCGGTCGGGGGCGTACGGAATGCCGAGGATCGGTCCGCGCGGGGGCTTGCCCGCGTCCAGGACGTCGTCCGCGACCTGGATCACGTCGTACTCGGCCGGGTTGAGCAGCAGCCGGGCCGAGGCGAGGTTGAGCACGGGGTGCAGCAGGGTCTTTTTCTTGTTGCCCTTGCCGGTGGTGAGCACGACGTACCGGGTGGTGGACTTCTTGCCGACGATCACCTTGGTGGCGGGCTTGTCCCAGTCCTTGGGAGCGGTGGGCTTGAACATGCCGACGGCACCGAAGCCCGCGAGGATCAGGGCTCCGACGACCATGCTCGGCAGGACCGCGCGCAAGGGGCGCGGGGCGCCCTCCTCGGTGCCGCTGGACGAGGGTTGGAGGAATGCCGCCACCGTGCGTTTCTTCGCGAAGGTGTATGCGTTGAGCTCATCCCGCCGTGATGCCATGTGTCGCTTCGTCTCCCCGTGTCTCCCCGCGCGGCACCGGAGCGTTCGCGTCGCCGGCCGGGCCGCGATGCCGGACCTCGGTGCCGGACCGGCCCCCTACTATGCCTGCTGACCGCGGGCGGTGGTGGGGCGGGTAGGGTGATCCGGCCGCCAGGGACCCGACCGGGTCGGGCTGCGTACGGGTGGAGTTGGGGACCGATGAACGGGGGGAACGCCGCGATGACGGCTTCCACGACACGGGCACGTCCGGCCGGGAACACACTGGGCCCCGCAGCTCCCGGAGCCGGTGGTCCAGCTGTTCCGCACGGCCCCGCGCAGCGCTTGGCCGGACCGGCCTCCGGCCGCGCCAACGGGCGGGTCGGGAAGCTCGGTTCGTTCCGACTGCAACAACTCGTACTGCTGGAGATCGCGGCCGCGCTGCTGCTCGCGGCATGGGTGGTCGACCCCCTGCTGCTGGCGCCGGCCGTCGTGATCGCCGCGCTGCTGGTGCTGCTGGCCGTCGTACGCCGGCACCGCCGCTCACTGCCGGAGTTGCTGGGCACGGTCCTCTCACTGCGCGCGCGTGCCCGCAGGGCCGCCGCGCTGGAGCTGCCGCCGGGCACGGAGCCGGGGATCGCGCCGGCGGTCGAGTGCGATCCGGCGCTGCGTACGTACTCGTTCAGCGACCGTGACCGGCGGCCGGTCGGCATGATCGGTGACGGTACGTTCGTCACGGCCGTCCTCCAGGTGGAGTCGGACGTCTCGGCGCTCAGGCCGGACCGGTCCGCGCAGCCGCTGCCCCTGGCGCTCGTACGGGATGTGCTCGAAGTCGACGGAATCCGGCTGGAGTCGGCGCAGATCGTGCAGCACACCCAGCCCGCGCCCGCCCCGCATCTGCCCCAGCAGTCCATCGCCGCACGCAACTACGCGCCGCTGCAGGCCCAGACGGGTTCGCCCGCCCTCCGGATCACCTGGATCGCGCTCAAACTGGACCCGGAGCTGTGCCCGGAGGCCGTGCAGGCGCGCGGCGGTGGCATCACGGGGGCGCAGAAGTGCCTGGTGCGCGCGGCCGACCAGCTGTCCAGCAGGCTGACCGGGGCCGGTTTCCGTGCGACGGTGCTGACCGAGCAGGAGCTGACGTCCGCGATCGCGACCTCGGTCTGCGCCAGCGCACCGGCCATGACGCAGGCCGGTCTGAGCGGTACGCCGGCCCGGCGTACCGAGGAGAGCGCGCGAACCTGGCGCTGCGACGACCGGTGGCACACCACCTACTGGGTGGCCCGCTGGCCGCAGTTCGGCGCCGGCGGTGCCGCGATGCCGCAGCTCGTGGCCCTGCTCACCTCGCTCCCGGCGCTCGCCACGACCTTCAGCCTCACACTGGGGCACGGTGAGCGGCAGGGCGCCTCGATCACCGGGCACATCCGGATCACCGGCCGCAGCGACGAGGAACTGCTGGGCGCCCGCCACGAGTTGGAGCGCACCGCCCGCGGGGTCAGGACCTCGCTGGTACGGCTCGACCGCGAGCAGCTGCCCGGCGTGCTCGCCACACTGCCGCTCGGGGGTACCCGCTGATGTCCGCACCCACCAACACGGGGAGCCGGCTCGGCTTCGGGCTGATCGGTCCGCGACGGGCACGGCAGTCGGTCTCGCTCGACCAGCTGGAGTCGCTGGCCCTGCCGGTCGGCGACGACGGCGTGGTGATCGGCGTGGACGCCCACGGCCGGCCCGCCGTGCTGGGGGTCAACCGGCCGACTCCGTACGAGGTCACGCTGATCGGCGGGGTGTGGACGGCACAGGTGCTCGCGCTGCGGGCGGCCGCCACCGGTGCGCGGATCGTCGTGGAGACGGGCCGGGCCCAGACCTGGACGGCCCTCGCGCACGCGGCGGGCGGCGGTCAGCCGTGCATCACGCTGCACGATGTCGGACGGGTGCCGCCGCAGGGGCCGTCGGCCGGTTCACCGGTGGTCGTGGTGCGGGACTGCGGCATGCGGCCACCGCGTGGGCGGGTGGTGTCCGGGCCCTGGCAGTCGGTGCTGACGCTGCTGCCGTACCTCAGCCCGGTGGCACCGAGGCTGATCGAGAAATCGGCCCTGGTCGGCATCCAGCGGGTATCCCCAGATGAAGCGGCACAGATCGGCCGCATACTGCACCTTCCGGTCGCCGAGACCCAGGCGCTGTCCACCCTGGCGGACGGGGTCACGCTGTGGTGCGCGGGGCGCGACCGGCAGTTCGTGATGACTCAGGCGACCGACGCCGAGACCGGACTCCTGGGCGGCGCGCGCAGGATGGACTGACGGGCGCGGCCCGCTCACGGCCGTCCGTACGGAACGTTCGGCTTTCCGTACGCAGATGTACATGTTTGACCGCTTCGCCCTTCACGCTGTGCCGTACTCGGTCCACTTGAGGGCGGCACGTGATGCACGGGACAGCTCTTGCGGTGCCTTACGGCCTGCCGGAGCAAGCCCCATGACGATTAGGGTGGGTCCGGGCGCGGCAGAAGAACCTGCGGGCAGGCAATGCGTGTCCCAGGGGGAGAGCCGGGCGGTCAGGCAGACGGAAACGGTCGCCCCCACCCACTACGGCACAAGGGTGCTCGACCACACCAGGAGGCAAAGTGAACGGCGATCGGGACGAGATCCGCGGGGGCTGGAACAAGCCCGTCGACGAGTCGTCCGACGCGGAGCCCGCCGAGATGACGGGTGAGTTCACCATCGACTACACCCCGCCCGCCTGGTACACGCAGAACGCGCCGGGGGACTCGTCGGGCGGTGCCGGAACGCATCTGGCGCCGCCTCCGCCGCCCAGCGGAGCACCGCTGTCCGTACCCGCGCCCGCGCCGTCGGCCGGGGGCGGTTTCGACTCCGACTGGACTCCGGCGCCGCCCGCGCCCGCACCGGCACCGGCACCGGCACCCATTCCCGCTCCCCTTCCCGCCCAGTCGTCGGCCGGCGACGCGACGACGGGGGACGCCACGCCCGCTCCCGCGGCGAGCGCGGCTGATTCCGGAGGTGCGTCGGACCCGTTCGGGAGCGGCGATGTGGAGAGCGGCACGACCATGCGGTTCTCCCCGGCCTCGCTGAAGCGGCAGATCGCGGAGATCGAGGGGCGTCCGGCGGACGCGGCGGGGGACGGCCCGGTGGCGGATTCGGCCCCGGTCCCGGACTCGGGTTCGGCAGCGACCGACGCCGGTGCCGGTGGTACGGGCGTGGGCGAGGCGCCCGCTTCCGACTCCGCGCAGGCGGCGGACGCCTCCGCCGGTGAGCCCGACGACGCGGCCGTCACGGACTCGGCCCACGGTGCCCGGCCGGATGCCCCGGGCATTGGCGCCGACGGGCCGCAGGACTCGGCCCCCTCCGACGCCGTCCCGGACGCGGCGCCCGGCCACGCGCCGCAGAACGCCCCGGCACCCGCCACACCGAACCCCTGGGCCCCCGCGCCGCCGCAGGGCGGTGGGCTGCCGCAGGGTGCGCTGCCGCCGCTGCCGCCCGCCTTCCAGCCCGCCGCTCCGCAGTCGGCCCCGCAGTGGCCGGCGCCCGGCCCGGCCGGCCAGGCACCCGGCGGTTACGGATTCCCGCAGGCCGGGGCTGCCCAGCCGCAGCAGCCGCAGGCGCCTCAGCCGCCCCAGGGCGGCTACGGCTTCCCGCAGCAGCCCACTCCCCCGGCACAACAGACACCGGCCCAGGGCGGCTACGGATTCCCGCAGCAGCCCACTCCCCCGGCACAGCAGACACCGGCTCAGAGCGGTTACGGATTCCCGCAGGCGCCTCAGCAGCCTCAGGCACCCCAGCCGCCCCAGCAGTCCCAGACGCCTCAGTGGCCCGCACAGCAGGGCGCCCCGCTGCCGCAGCAGGTCCCCAACGGGCCCCAGGCACCGCAGACGCCTCAGCCTCCGGCCCAGGCCACGCCCCATCTGCCCGCCCAGGTGACCCCGCAGCTGCCCGCCCAGCCCCAGCCTCCCCAGCAACAGCAGCAACAGCAGCAGCCGCAGAGCCAGCCCGGACATCCGGGCCAGCCGGGCCAGCCGCCGCAGGGCCAGGCCGTCGACCCCCGCACCGGGGGCGCCTGGCCCACCCCCGTCACTCACGACCAGCGCGAGCGTTCCGTGCCCGGCGCCCCGCTCGGGTACACGGCCGCCGTGGAGCTCTCCTCCGACCGGCTGGTCCGGGGCAAGCAGAAGGCGAAGAGCAGCCGCACCCCCTCCGCCGCGTCCCGCTTCAAGCTGGGCGGCAAGAAGGAGGAGGCCGAGCGGCAGCGCAAGCTCGACCTGATCCGTACGCCCGTGCTGTCCTGCTACCGGATCGCGGTCATCAGTCTCAAGGGCGGCGTCGGCAAGACCACGACGACCACCGCTCTCGGTGCGACGCTCGCCACCGAGCGGCAGGACAAGATCCTGGCCATCGACGCCAACCCGGACGCGGGCACGCTCGGCCGCCGGGTGCGCCGCGAGACCGGTGCCACCATCCGTGACCTGGTGCAGGCGATCCCGTACCTCAACTCGTACATGGACATCCGCCGGTTCACCTCGCAGGCGCCCTCCGGTCTGGAGATCATCGCCAACGACGTGGACCCGGCGGTCTCCACGACGTTCAACGACGAGGACTACCGGCGCGCGATCGACGTGCTGGGCAAGCAGTACCCGATCATCCTCACCGACTCGGGCACCGGTCTGCTCTACAGCGCGATGCGCGGGGTGCTGGACCTCGCCGACCAGCTGATCATCATCTCGACGCCCTCGGTCGACGGCGCGTCCAGCGCGTCCACCACCCTGGACTGGCTCTCGGCGCACGGGTACGCGGAGCTCGTGCAGCGCTCCATCACGGTGATCTCGGGGGTCCGCGAGACCGGCAAGATGATCAAGGTCGACGACATCGTGCAGCACTTCGAGACGCGCTGCCGCGGCGTGGTGGTCGTCCCGTTCGACGAGCACCTGTCGGCCGGTGCCGAGGTCGACCTCGACATGATGCGCCCCAAGACCCGCGAGGCGTACTTCAACCTCTCCGCGATGGTCGCCGAGGACTTCGCCCGCGCCCAGCAGCAGCAGGGACTCTGGACGTCCAGCGGCTCCACCCCGCCTCCGCAGTACGCCCCGCCGATGCCCGGCCAGCAGCAGTACCCCCCGCAGCAGGGGTACCCGCAGCAGCAGCCGTACGGCGGCCAGCAGCCCCCTCAGCCGTATCCGCCGCAGCCCGGTCCCGGGGCACAACAGAACAGCTGGCAGCAGCCGTTGCCCCCGCAGGCCCCTTCCGCCACGGCTCCGGCCGGCCCGCTCCCGCCCCACCAGCAGCAGCCCGCCCTGCCTGGTCAGCCGGGTCAGCCCGGGCAACCGGTCCCGCCCGAGCTCCAGGGGCCCGTTCCGCCCGCGGGATGGCAGCAGCAGCCGCCGTCAGCGCCTCAGCAGTAAGGCGTCAGAGGTCTAAACCAATGAGGGTCCGCACCGTCTCCACGGTGCGGGCCCTCTGCGCATTCCCGCAGACCACACGCCGTTTCGATGACCGTTGACGTGGCTCGACCCCCGCTGATAAACCTTCGCTTCACCAGCTGGCGAACCACAGATCAACCCGCCTTCTCCGTGCGAGTCATGACGCGAGGTCCCTGACCATGGTCGAAAGAGTTCCACCACGCTCCGCCCAGCCACGCTCACGTCTGCGTGTCCTCCTGGCCTCCGGTGCCGCCGCACTGGCGCTGGCCGCCGGGTCCGTCGTCCCGGGTGTGCCGCTCGGCGCCGCGCCCCAGCAGGCGCAGGCCGCCGACAGCGGAAAGTCGACACTGACCGTCGCCGTCGCACAGAGCGTCGACTCGTTGAGCCCGTTCCTCGCTCAGCGGCTCATGAGCACCAGCATCTCCCGGCTCATGTACGACTTCCTCACCAACTACGACCCCAAGGACAACCACGCGATCCCCGGCCTCGCCACCAAGTGGGAGCCGTCCGCGGACAAGTTGACCTGGACGTACACCATCCGGTCCGACTCCAAGTGGTCGGACGGGCAGCAGGCCACCGCCGAGGACGCGGCCTGGACGTTCAACAAGATGATGACGGACGAGGCCGCCGCGCAGGCCAACGGCAACTTCGTCGCGAACTTCAAGAAGGTGACGGCTCCCAGCCCCACGCAGCTGGTCATCGAGCTCAAGGAGCCTCAGGCCACCATGGCGGCACTCGATGTGCCGATCGTGCCGAAGCACGTCTGGGAGAAGGTCGGCGACTTCTCCAAGTTCAACAACGACAAGACGTTCCCGATCGTCGGCAACGGGCCGTTCGTCGTCACCGACTACAAGGTCGACCAGTATGTGAAGCTCAAGGCCAACAAGGACTTCTGGCGCGGCAAGCCCAAGTTCGACGAGCTGGTCTTCAAGACGTACAAGGACCAGGACGCGGCGGTCGCCGCACTGCGCAAGGGCGAGGTCTCTTTCGTCGCCGGCTCCCCCGCGCTGACGCCCGCCCAGGCCGCGTCGCTCAAGGGCGAGAAGAACATCAAGGTCAACGAGGGTCCGGGCCGCCGCTTCTTCGCGCTGGCCACCAACCCGGGCGCGCAGACCAAGGACGGCAAGAAGTTCGGCAACGGCAACAAGGCCCTTCTCGACCAGAAGGTGCGCCAGGCCCTCTTCCTGTCCATCGACCGCAAGACCATCATCGACAAGGTCTTCCAGGGCCACGCCGTCGAGGGCCAGGGCTACATCCCGCCGCGCTTCTCCGCGTACCACTGGCAGCCGACCGCCGAGCAGAGCCTGGCGTACGACCCGGCCAAGGCGGCCAAGCTGCTAGACGAGGCGGGCTACGCACTCAAGGGCGGCCAGCGGGTCGGCAAGGACGGCAAGCCGCTGGACCTGCGCATCCTGTGCCACGCCACGGACCCCAACGACAAGGCGATCGGCAAGTACCTCAAGGAGTGGTGGGGCAAGCTCGGCATCGGCCTGAAGGTCGACTGCCTCGACGACGTCTCGGTGCCCTGGTACGCCGGTGAGTACGACCTCGCCTTCGACGGCTGGTCCGTCAACCCGGATCCCGACTTCGTCCTCGGCATCCACACCTGCGCAGCGCTGCCGGCCAAGGCGAAGGACAGCGCCTCCACCGACAACTTCATCTGCGACAAGCAGTACGACGAGCTCTACAAGAAGCAGCTCGCCGAGTACGACCCGGCCAAGCGCGCCGAGATCGTCAACCAGATGCAGTCGTGGCTCTACGACTCCGGGTACATGAGCGTCATCGCATACCCGAACGCGGTCGAGGCCTACCGCACCGACCAGATCAAGTCGATCACGACCATGCCCGAGGCGGCCGGCAACATCTACGGCCAGGACGGTTACTGGAGCTGGTGGTCCGCGGCTCCTGCGTCCGGCGACAGTTCGGACGGCTCCGGCGGGTCGGGCTCGACCGGCGTCGTCATCGGCATCATCGTGGTGGTCGTGGTGCTCGCCGGTGGCGGGCTGTTCATCGCGAGGCGCCGCCGCGACACGGCGGACGACCGCGAGTAACCACTCGGACGGGTCGAGAGAGAGACCGGCCGGTGAACGCGCAGCTCACCGGCCGGCCCTCCACGTGCAGCACGAGTAACGAGAGTTCCCCATGACAGCTGACAGCACTCCGGCGCTCGTGCAGGTCGCGGACGCGGACACCGACGGCCCGGCTCAGGCCGGCCCGTCGGCCGCCCGCGGTCCACGGGCGCGCAACACCAAGGCATACCTCCAATACGTGGCGGCCAAGATCGCGGGAGCGGCGGTCTCGCTCTTCGCCGTTCTGGTCACCAGCTTCTTCCTCTTCCGGCTCATTCCCAGCGACCCGGTGAAGCAGATGACGGGTGGCCGACCCGTCTCCGCCGAACAACTCCAGTCGCTCCGGCACCAGTTCGGGCTCGACCAGCCGATGTGGCAGCAGTTCACGTCGTATGTGGGAGACGCCCTCACGGGCGACTTCGGCACCTCGTTCCAGTTCCACGCGCCGGTCATCGACAAGATCACCGAGGCGCTTCCGGCGACCCTGCTCCTCACCGGCACGTCGTACGTCCTCTACACCGCGCTCGGCATCTGGCTCGGCACCCGTACCGCCTGGCGCAACGGCTCCACGAGCGACCGCTTCAACACCGCGTTCGCCCTCACGCTCTACTCGGTGCCGTCGTTCTGGCTGGGTCTGCTCCTGATCATCGTCTTCGCGGTGGGTATCGGACCGATCCCCGGAATGTTCCCGACGGGCGGTCTGGAGTCGGGCACCGAGACCGGGTTCGCCTACATCCTCGACGTGGCGCACCATCTGGTCCTGCCGGTGATCACACTGGTGGCGGTCGGGTACGCGCAGACGCTCCTGGTGATGCGTTCCTCGCTGCTCGACGAGATGGGCAGCGACTATCTGACGACGGCCCGCGCGAAGGGGCTGCGGGACGACGTCGTACGCCGCAAGCACGCCGTGCCGAACGCGATGCTGCCGACTTTCACACTGATGTTCGTGAACCTCGGGCATGTGGTCGCCGGACAGATCCTGGTCGAGACGGTGTTCTCCTGGCCGGGCCTCGGCGGCCTCTTCTACCAGGCGCTCAGCGTGCCCGATCTCCCGCTCGTGCAAGGGCTGTTCTTCGTCTTCGCCACCGCTGTGATCCTGGCGAACACCCTTGCCGATGTGCTCTATCCGCTGCTCGATCCCCGGGTGGGCCGATGACTACCGAATCCATGCCCACGCCCACGAAGGCGGAGACCGCGCAGAATCCGCGCGCCCTGGCACGCGCGCGCAAACGGCGGTCCATGGCCCGCTTCTGGCGGGAGTACCGGGGCCACCGGAGCGGCCTGTGGGGTCTGGGCGGGCTCGTCCTGATCGCGCTGGTCGCCGTGTTCGCGCCGCAACTCGTCGGCGCCGACTCGCAGAGCGTCACCGGCGCCCCGGGCGGCGCGCTGGAGTCGCCGAGCGGCGAATTCCCGCTCGGTACGGACCAGTTCGGGCGCAGTGTGCTGGCGCTGCTGGTGTGGGGCACCCGGGTGTCACTGACGGTCGGCCTGCTCGCGGCGTTCCTGTGTGTCGCCATCGGTACGGTCGTCGGCATCGTCGCCGGCCACTTCCACGGCTGGTACTCGACGGTTCTGATGCGGATCACCGACTGGTTCCTGGTGATGCCCACGCTGGTGCTCGCCATCGCGCTCGCCACGGTGATGGACCGCTCGATGTGGACGGTCATCATCGCGATCGGGGTCACGACCTGGCCGACCACGGCCCGGCTGGTCCGGGCCCAGACGCTCGCCGTGGAGTCCCGCCCGTACATCGAGCGCGCCCGCGCGCTGGGCGGCGGCCACGGGCACATCATGGTCCGGCACGTGCTGCCGAACGTGATGCCGCTGGTGCTCGCGCAGACCACGCTGGTGATCTCCAGCGCGATCCTCACCGAGGCCACCCTGGCCTTCCTCGGTCTCAGCGACCCGACCACCACCTCCTGGGGCGGCATGCTCCAGGACGCCCGCGAGGCGGGTGCGGTCAGCGCGGGCGACTGGTGGTACCTGGCACCGCCCGGCATCGCCATCGCCCTGGTGGCCCTGGCGTTCACGCTGTGCGGCCGCGCCATCGAGTCCGTCCTCAATCCCAAGCTGGGGGTGGCCCGTTGAGCACGACGAGCATCCAGAAGACGCCGCTTCTCGACGTACGGGACCTCACGGTGACGTACGCCGGCGGGGCACAGGCCGTCCGTGGTGTGAACCTCTCGGTCGACGCGGGGCAGAAGCTCGGCATCGCCGGTGAGTCGGGCTGCGGGAAGTCGACGCTGGCGCTCGCGCTGCTGCGGCTGCTGCCCGCCGGTACGAAGGTCTCCGGCGAGATCCTGCTGAACGGCGAGGATGTCCTCGCCATGAAGTGGGGCCAGGTCCGGGCGGTGCGCTGGGCCGGGGCGTCGATCGTCTTCCAGGGCGCGATGCACTCGCTGAACGCGGTGCACCGCGTCGGGGACCAGATCGCCGAACCGATTCTGCTGCACAAGAAGGCGACGCAGGCCGGGGCCGCGAAGAGGGCCGGCGAGCTGCTGGAGCAGGTGGGGCTGCCCGCGGCCCGCGCCGCCGCCTATCCGCACGAGCTCTCCGGCGGGCAGCGGCAGCGCGTGATGATCGCGATGGCGCTGGCCTGCGCCCCGGGGCTGATCATCGCGGACGAGCCGACCACGGCTCTCGACGTGATGATCCAGGCCCAGATCCTCCGGCTGATCGAACAACTGGTGTCCGAGCAGGACCTCGGCCTGATCATGATCAGCCATGACCTCGCGGTGCTCTCGGACACCTGCGACCGGCTCGCGGTGATGTACGCGGGCCGGGTCGTCGAGGAGGGCCCGGCGTCCGAGGTCTACGAGAACGCGCACCACCCGTACGGCAAGGCCCTGTCCGGCGCGTTCCCGCGCATCGGCGACCCGGCCTCCCGGTTCGCGCCCCGCGGGCTGCCCGGCGATCCGCCGGACCCGTCGGCGCTGCCCGGCGGCTGCACCTTCCACCCGCGCTGCCCGGTGGCCCTGGAGTCCTGCACGACCGAGGACCAGGAGCTGCGGGCCGCGGGGCCGGAGCGGCGGGCCGCCTGTGTGCTGGTGGAGCCGGGGGCTTTCGCGGCCCCGGCCCTGCCGGGCGCCGAGGAAGCAAGGAGCACACCATGAGCACCACCACTCCCCTGCTCAGCGCCGAGGGGCTGAAGATCACCTTCCCCGGCCGGCGCGGGGCCGCCCCGGCGCGCGCCGTGGACAGCGTCGACCTGGACATCCGGCCAGGCGAGATCGTCGCGCTGGTCGGCGAGTCCGGCTGCGGCAAGACGACGCTGGCGCGCTCACTGCTGGGCCTGGTCCCGCCGACGTCCGGACGGGTCACCTTCGGCGGCAAGCCGCTCGACTATGCGAGCCGGGCGCTGAAGACGTACCGCAAGCGGGTCCAGCTGGTGCTCCAGGACCCCAGCGGCTCGCTCAACCCGCGGCACACGGTGTACGACGCCGTCGCCGAGGGGCTGCGGATCCACGGGTACGCCGGGGACGAGCGGGAGGCGGTGGCCGGGGCGCTGTCCCGGGCCGGGCTGCGGCCCCCGGAGCGGTTCTTCCTGCGGTATCCGCACGAGCTGTCCGGCGGTCAGCGTCAGCGGGTCGTGATCGCGGGCGCGCTGGTGCTGGAGCCCGAGCTGATCGTGGCCGACGAGCCGGTGGCCTCGCTGGACGCCTCGGTGCGCGGCGAGATCCTGGCCCTGATGCTGCGGCTGCGGGACGAGCTGGGCCTGTCCGCGCTGGTGGTGACGCACGACCTCGGGCTGGCGTGGAACATCGCGGACCGGGTCGCGGTGATGTACCTCGGCCGGATCGTGGAGACGGGCAAGGTCGAGGAGATCCTGACGGCTCCCCAGCACCCGTACACCCAGGCACTGTTGTCGGTGCTCCCGGAGTCCGGGGCGGAGCCGGTGATCCTGACCGGTGAGCCGCCGGACCCGTCCAGGGTGCCGTCCGGCTGCCGGTTCCACGCCCGCTGCCAGGTGCTGGCCTCGGGCGAGGCGGAACGGGCGGGCGTCGCGGATGCCTGCCGCACGAAGGATCTGCCGGTGCTCGCGGGCGGCGGGCAGACCCAGGTGGCGTGCCACTGGGCGGCCGCGGCCGCGAAGGCCCGGGCGTAGGACAGGCTACGACGCGGGGCCGGGACCGTCTCCTCGACGGTTCCGGCCCCGCGTCGTCCCGTACGGGAAGAGGTTCAGCCGCGCTCGTACGCGGAGATCAGCTCGCCGCACCGCTTCACATCGGCGGCCATCGCCACGAGCAGGTCGTCGATCGAGTCGAACTTCAGCATCCCGCGCACGTACGCGAGGAAGTCCACCGCGACATGGAGCCCGTACAGATCGAGGCCGACGCGGTCGATCGCGTACGCCTCCACCGTCCGCTCCGTGGCGTCGAACTGCGGGTTCGTGCCGACCGAGATCGCGGCGGGCATCGCCTCGCCGTTCACGTTCAGCCAGCCCGCGTAGACGCCGTCGGCGGGGATCGCGGTGTGCGGCAGGGTCTCCACGTTGGCCGTGGGGAAGCCGAGCTCACGGCCGCGCTGCGCACCGCGGACGACGATGCCCTCGACCCGGTGCGGGCGGCCCAGGATCTCGGCGGCACCCGCGACATCGCCCTCGGCCACCAGCCGCCGGGTCAGGGTGGAGGAGAACGGCTCGCCGCCGCCCGCCTCGCCGCTCACGTACAGGTCGATGACCTCGACGCGGTAGTCGTAGGTCTCACCGAACTCGGTGAGCAGCTGCACGTTCCCGGCGGCCCTGTGGCCGAAGCGGAAGTTCGGGCCCTCGATGACCAGCTGCGCGTGCAGCTTGTCGACGAGCACCTTCACGATGAAGTCGGTCGGTGCCAGCTTCGAGAACTCGCTGGTGAACGGCAGGATGAGCACCGCGTCCACGCCCAGCTCCGCCATCAGCTCGGCGCGCCGGTGGTGCGGGGCGAGCAGCGGCGGGTGGCTGCCGGGCCGTACGACCTCGCTGGGATGCGGGTCGAAGGTGACCACGACCGACGGCACGCCCAGCTCACGGGCGCGCTCCACGGCCCGCCCGATGATCAGCTGGTGTCCGCGGTGCACCCCGTCATAGGAGCCGATGGTGACGACGCTGCGTCCCCAGTCCTGGGGGATGTCCTCCAAGCCACGCCAGCGCTGCACTCTGACCGCTCCTCGCCCGAACCTGTGTACGTGGGTTTGTCTCTTACGCAGGTCTAAGACTGCCATGCTCACGCCGCGCGGCCTGCATCGGCATCGCCTTCGCGCTGCCCAGCGCCTCCACCGTCCGCCGCGCGCTCGGGCCGACGAGCGTCGCCCATTCCTGCGGGGCGCCGGCCAGCCACCCGTTGATCAGGGCGGCGAATCCGGGCACCTCACGGGCGAGTTCGACCAGCCGGCGGTCGAAGCGGACCGCACCCTCGGGGGTCCGGACCAGCAGGGTCGCCGTGCGGTGGACCAGGGCACGGGTGCGGGCGGGGGCGCGGGTGCCGGAGCCGGTCGCGGCGGCCCGCAGCAACGCGTCGAGCACGGCCGGATCGCGGTGGGCCTCCTGCTCGAAATCCAGCAGGACCTCCAGCAGCTGCTCCCGCAGCGGCCCGGAGGCGGGGCTCCCGGGTGCGGCCAGCACTCCGGCGAGCGCTCCGCGTACCGGTGGCGGGACGGGGCGGTCCCGCAGCAGCCCGGTCACCAGGGGCAGCAGCAGGGCACGGGCGGCGGGGCCGCTCTCCAGTCTCCGGTCGATGTACGAGGCGGGGTGCACGGCGTCGTCCGGGTGGCTGTCGATGTAGGCGCGCACCAGCCCGGCGGTGTGCAGGGCGAGCGCGGGGGCGTCGATCCCGGCCAGTGAGCACAGCGCCTCGCCCGCCCCGTCGTCCGGCCGGGTGAGCCGCTCCCGGAACGCGGCGAGCACCACCTCCGGGTGGGAGGGCAGCGCGACGGCGAGCGCCTGTGCGGACGGCCCGCACTCCCCCGCGACGAAGGCCCGGAGCGCCTGCGGGAGGTGGCGGTCCCGGGTCCGCGGATCCTGTACGAGGAGGGCGAGCGCGGCCCCGTGCAGGGTGGCGTCCGCCGGACGGGCCAGCAGGGCCAGGGCGGATCCGCGCAGCAGCTCGCGGTCGGCGTCCAGGGTGGCGTGTGGAGAGGTGACCAGCGCGTACGTGGCGGCGGCGGTGCGGCGGTCCCCGCGGTCCTCGTCGTGGGCCCAGCGGTGGACGGCCCGGCACAGCGCGGAGGGCTCGTCCTCGGCCAGCGCGGCGAGCAGTTCCCCGGCCCTGGGGTGGGGTGTCGAGACCAGCGCGTCGGTCAGCTCGTCGACGGCCAGGTCCCGGCGGGCGTAGAGGAGCGCCTGGGCGGCGGCCGCCACGGTCGGCCGCATCGCGTCCCCGTCCCCGGCGGGGAGCGGGCGCTCGTCGGTGAACCAGCCGCAGAGCAGGGGCAGTACGGTCCGCGGCCGGTCGGCGAGGCGGCGCGCCACGGCGTCCAGGAACCGTTCGCCGCCGTCGGGACATGTGCCTGTGGAGCGGTCGTCGGCACGGGTTTCGCCGGGGGGCGGGCCGTCGGCGGGGACGAGGCGACGGAACAGATCCATCCGGTCCTCCTCGGACAGCCTGAGCCGCCACCAGAACCACGGCCCGAACGCGGCGTACGTCCCCGGGCCGCCCGGCGCGCCCGTGGCCGCCCGGCGCACGACCCGGCCGGCCAGGAGGCGCAGCACGCCGAGGTGCGGCCGGGCGTCGGGCACCCGGAGCAGGGTCTGGGAGAGCAGCCGGACCGCCCACCAGCGGGCGTCGTGGCGCGGTCCCGGGTTCGCCACCGCCTCGGACCCCGCCTCCATGGACAGCCGGTCCAGCGCCTCGATGAGATCGGCCAGCTGGTGGGAGAGGGCGGCGGGGCCGTGCCGTCGGCCCAGGAGCAGCAGGGCCTGGATCACCGGCCCGATGCGGTGGCGCGGTACGGGCAGGGTGCGCGTACCGGTCGCCGCAGGCGGCCTCCTCGGCTGCGGGACCCGGCCTTCGGCGGCCGGCGCCCCCGGCTCTCCGCCCGGCCCCTGCTGGGCGTGCCAGCGATGGACCAGCGCGTGCAGCGCCGCGTCGACGTCCAGGTGGGCGCCCTGCACCCAGTCCCCGAGCTCCTCGTGCGCGAAGCGGTAGCCGGCGCCCGCCGGGACGAGCAGGCCCTCGGTGAGGACGGCCGAGGCCCAGCCCGTGCGCCAGGGGAAGACCTCCTCGAACGCCGCCCGGTCCAGCTCCCCCTGCCCGGGGCCCAGACAGCGCCGCGCCGCCTCGTGGACCTGCCCCGCCACCCGGGCGGCCAGCCCGCGCACCGCGCCGCCCCCGGGCGGCCGGCCGGACGCGGCGGCGATGCGGACCGCGACGCGCAGGCACATCAGGTCCAGATGGGCGCCGAAGACCTCCTCGGTCCCGGGCTGCCCGGCGACGTCCCCCGGCAGCGCGGCGCGCACCTCCGCGAGCAGGCGCAGGGTGAGCGGGTGCCGGTCGTGCCCGGGGGCGAGCCCCTCCGGCGGGATGGCGTACCGCTCCTTGGCCTGTCCGGCCTGGCCTGCGGTGAAGTCGCCCAGGCGGACCGCGGGAGGCAGCCGCCTGGCCGGTCTGGCGGGGCGGTGCAGCGCCCCGGGCGGACAGAACGCACCGGCCGTCTCCCAGTGCTCGGGGCCGCAGGCGATCACCAGCCGCGCCCCGTTGTCCCGCAGCCACTCGACGGTGGCGGTGGTCCACCGGGCCGGCTCGTGGGCCAGCGCGGGAGGCATCTCCTCGGGGCCGTCCAGCAGCACGAGCAGGGGGCTCCCGGACTCCTCGGCCAGCCGGGCCACCCGCTCGGGGGTGGCGCTCGCCATGTCGCCCCGGGCGCCGGCCGCGGTGACGATCCGGCCTGCCCGGCGCAGTGCGCGGGCGACGGCGTCGGCGACCGAGGTGTCGTCGGCCAGCAGATCGGCGCCGCGCAGCCAGAGGGTGGGGGCGGGCACCGGGCCGCGCGCCCGGCGTGCGGTGAGCGCGGCCAGTTCGGTGGTGCGGCCGGTGCCCGGCGCTCCGACGAGACCGAGGACGACGGCGGGGCCTTCCGGTGCCGATCCGGCGCGGACCGGGCCCGCGAAGGCGTCGAACTCCGCGGTGACGTCCGGGCGTTCGACCGGATCGGGGCAGGCGGCCGGTCCGTCCGCCGAGCCGAGCGAGGTCGCGGTGAGGTGCAGGGCGCCCGCGAGGTTCAGATCGCGTCCGTATCCGGGGACACTCGTGGCGTTGCGCCGCAGCAAGGCGCCGAGCGGGCCCTCGGCGCTCCCCGCCCGGAGCGGCACGGCGAACCCCGCCCCCGTGTGCCCGGCGCGCAGCGCACTGCCCAGCACGGCGATGACCGCGCCGCTCTCCGGGTCGAAAACGGGTCCGCCCACGGCCGCCCCGCCGAGCCGCAGGGCGTCCCTGCCGTCCGTGCCGAGCGCCAGCTCCAGCGCCGCGCCGATCCGGTGGGTGCGGCCGTTCGCGGTGTACGTCACGGGGGCGGTGCCGAGCACTCTGGCCTCGCGCCAGCCGCACGCGGCGATCGTCACGTACGTACCGGCGTCGATCCGCTCCCGCAGGGCGATCGGGACCGGCTCCACGCCCAGCTCGCCCGGCCCCGCGGTGTGCAGCAGGGCGAGATCCAGCTCGGGCAGCGCGGTGATGTCGCCGGCCTCCAGGGCGCGGCTGCGGCCGTCCGGTCCGTGCAGGACCAGCCCGGTGGGGCCGTCCACGGCTTCATGACTGGTCAGTACCGTGCCCCGGTCGTCCGCGACGAATCCGGTGCCCCTCGGCCGGCCGGCCGGATCGCAGATACGTACCAGCGCTGCCCGGTCCCCGCTTCCCATGATCCGAACGTTAGGTCCGATGATCAGCGCGTGTACCACTCGGAGTAAAAGCGCCCCCGAATGCACCCCCTATTCACTCCGAGCGCCTGCCCATTGGGGTGAATTGGCGGCGTCCGGTGGACAGAACAAATGGGGGACCGTGGAGCGGGCGCCGGGAACTGCCCCGCCCGCTCCACGATGAGCATCCCGGAGAACCGGCCCGCCCACGGAGCCCGTCAGACGAATACGGCGAGGCTCTTGGCCTTGCCCTTCTGCTCCTCGACGAGCACCAGGAAACGCCCGTCGGGCCCGAAGACACCGACCGGTCCCGGTGGGAAGGCCGGCATGTCCAGCCGGACGCCGTTCAGCAGCAGCTTGGCGCGCTTCTCGTCCACGTCCCAGCGGGGGAAGGCCGAGGCGGCGGCCTCGGCCACCGGCATCACGGTCAGCTCCTGCTGGTGCTGGTCGAGCGTCCGCGCCGCGTCGAGGCCGTAGGGCCCGACGCGGGTGCGCCGCAGTGCGGTCAGATGCCCGCCGACGCCGAGCCCGGCACCGAGGTCCCGGGCGATCGCGCGGATGTACGTGCCCGAGGAGCAGACCACCGAGACGACCAGATCGACGACCGGCGTGCCGTCCTCGGCGACCTCCGGGCGGACGTCGTAGACGTGGAAGGACGAGATCGTCACCGGCCGGGCCGGGATCTCGAACTCCTCGCCGCCGCGCACCCGCGCGTAGGACCGCTTGCCGTCGATCTTGATGGCGCTGACCTTGGACGGCACCTGCATGATCGGTCCCGTCAGGGCCGCGACCCCGGCGTCGATGCCTTCGCGGGTCACACCGGAGGCGTCGGTGGACGAGGTGATCTCGCCCTCCGCGTCGTCCGTGACGGTGTTCTGGCCGAGCCGGATCGTGCCGAGGTACTCCTTCTCGGTCAGTGCGAGATGGCCCAGCAGCTTGGTGGCCTTCTCGACACCGAGCACGAGAACGCCCGTGGCCATCGGGTCCAGCGTGCCGGCGTGACCGACCCTGCGGGTCCGGGCGATGCCGCGCATCTTGGCGACGACGTCGTGCGAAGTGAAGCCGGACGGCTTGTCGACGATGACAAGGCCGTCCGGCGTTTTCTGCGATGTCATTCGGAGGCGGCGTCCTCGTCGTTGTCGTCGTCCGCCTTGCGGTACGGGTCGGCACCACCGGCGTACGTGGCGCCCGAGGACGCCTCGCGCACCCGTGCGTCCGAGGCACGCGCCCGGTCGAGGAGGTCCTCGATCGCCTTGGCGTTGCCCGGCAGGGCGTCTGCCACGAAGGCCAGCGTGGGGGTGAACTTCGTCCCCGCCGCCGCTCCGACCGCCGAGCGCAGGATGCCCTTGGCGCTCTCCAGACCGGCCGCGGCGCTGGCCCGCTCCTCGTCGTCGCCGTAGACCGTGTAGAAGACCGTGGCCTCCCGCAGGTCACCGGTGACCCGGGTGTCCGTGATGGTCACGTGCGTACCCAGACGCGGGTCCTTGATGCCGCGCTGCAGTTTCTCGGCGACCACCTCCTGGATGAGGTCCGCCAGCTTCTTCGCCCGCGCGTTGTCGGCCACTGGTCCGTCTCCTTCTTCGCCTTGCTCAATCGTCTTCGTCGCTGTGTACCCGCCGTCGTACGGACAGCAGCTCCACTTCCGGGCGTGCGGCCACCAGCCGCTCGCACCGGTCCAGAACATCTGTGAGGTGTCCGGTGTCCCCGGAGACCACGGCAAGACCGATCTCGGCCCTGCGATGGAGATCCTGACCGCCCACCTCCGCCGCGCTCACCGCGAATTTGCGCTGGAGTTCGGCGACGATCGGGCGGACGACGGAGCGTTTCTCCTTCAACGACCGTACGTCGCCGAGAAGCAGATCGAAGGACAGTGTCCCCACATACATGTATGTCCGGATGTCCCGCCGGTTCGGGTTCGCGCCCTGCCAGTGCTTGGCAGGGACACCAGAACCGTACACGGAACGGCCGGGGCCGATCGACGGAAATACGACCCGTCGACCGGCCCCGACTGTTGAAGAGAGGTCCGGGGGTCTCCCCCCGGAATTCCCGTGGATCAGCCTCGCGGCTTCTCGCGCATCTCGTACGTCGCGATGACGTCGTCGATCTTGATGTCGTTGAAGTTTCCGAGGTTGATACCGCCCTCGAAGCCTTCGCGGATCTCGGTGACGTCGTCCTTGAAGCGGCGCAGACCGGAGATGTTGAGGTTCTCCGCGATGACCTTGCCATCGCGCAGCAGGCGCGCCTTGGTGTTGCGCTTGACCTCGCCGGAGCGGACCAGCACACCGGCGATGTTGCCCAGCTTGGACGAGCGGAAGATCTCGCGGATCTCCGCCGTACCGAGCTCGACCTCTTCGTACTCCGGCTTGAGCATGCCCTTGAGGGCCGCCTCGATCTCCTCGATGGCCTGGTAGATCACCGAGTAGTAGCGGACGTCGACGCCCTCGCGCTCCGCCATCTGCTGGGCACGCCCGGCAGCGCGGACGTTGAAGCCGATGACGATGGCGTCGGAGCCGGTCGCCAGGTCGATGTCCGACTCGGTGACCGCACCCACACCGCGGTGCAGGACCCGGATGTCGACCTCGTCGCCGACGTCGAGCTGGAGCAGCGAGGACTCGAGAGCCTCCACCGAACCGGACGCGTCGCCCTTGATGATGAGGTTGAGCTCCTGGACCAGACCGGCCTTGAGCGCCTCGTCCAGGTTCTCCAGGGAGAACCGGACACCCTTGCGGGCGAAGTTGGCGTTGCGCTCACGGGCGGCACGCTTCTCGGCGATCTGACGGGCCGTACGGTCCTCGTCGACCACCAGGAAGTTGTCGCCGGCACCCGGGACGTTGGTGAGACCGAGCACGAGGACGGGGGTCGACGGACCCGCTTCCTCGACGTTGTTGCCGTTGTCGTCGAGCATCGCCCGGACACGGCCGTACGCGTCGCCGACCACCATCGTGTCGCCGATGCGCAGCGTGCCGCGCTGGACCAGGACGGTCGAAACGGCACCGCGGCCGCGGTCGAGGTGGGACTCGATCGCAATACCCTGCGCGTCCTGCTCCGGGTTGGCCCGCAGGTCGAGCGAGGCGTCGGCGGTGAGGACGACGGCCTCCAGAAGGGACTCGATGTTGAGGCCCTGCTTGGCGGAGATGTCGACGAACATCGTGTCGCCGCCGTACTCCTCGGCCACCAGACCGAACTCGGTGAGCTGACCGCGCACCTTGGTCGGGTCGGCGCCCTCGACGTCGATCTTGTTGACCGCGACCACGATCGGCACCTCGGCCGCCTTGGCGTGGTTCAGCGCCTCGATCGTCTGGGGCATCACACCGTCGTTCGCCGCCACCACGAGGATCGCGATGTCGGTGGACTTCGCACCACGGGCACGCATGGCGGTGAACGCCTCGTGACCCGGGGTGTCGATGAAGGTGATGCGGCGGTCCTCGCCGTTGACCTCGGAGGAGACCTGGTACGCACCGATGTGCTGCGTGATGCCGCCGGCCTCGCCCGCGACGACGTTCGTCTTGCGGATCGCGTCCAGCAGTCGGGTCTTGCCGTGGTCGACGTGACCCATGACGGTCACGACCGGCGGACGGGAGACCAGAGCCTCTTCGCCGCCCTCGTCCTCGCCGAACTCGATGTCGAAGGACTCGAGCAGCTCGCGGTCCTCCTCCTCGGGGCTGACGATCTCGAGGACGTAGTTCATCTCGTCCGCGAGCAGCCTGAGGGTGTCGTCGGAGACGGACTGCGTCGCCGTGACCATCTCGCCGAGGTTCATCATCACGGCGACGAGCGACGCCGGGTTGGCGTTGATCTTCTCCGCGAAGTCGGTGAGGGAGGCACCGCGCGACAGACGGACGGACTGTCCGTTGCCGCGAGGCAGCATGACGCCGCCCACCGACGGGGCCTGCATGGCCTCGTACTCCTGGCGCCTCTGCCGCTTCGACTTGCGGCCGCGACGCGCGGGGCCGCCGGGACGGCCGAACGCACCCTGCGTGCCACCACGGCCGCCGGGGCCGCCGGGACGACCGCCGAAGCCGGGACGACCGCCGAAGCCGCCGCCGCCACCACCGGGACGACCCGCACCGCCGCCACCGCCGCCACCGGGACGGCCGGCGAAGCCGCCGCCACCGCCACCGGGACCGGCCGGACGGCCTGCGAAGCCACCGCCACCGGGACGGCCCGCGCCGCCACCGGGACGACCGCCGCCACCGGGACCACGGCCACCGCCGGGGCCACCACCGGGACGCGGGCCGGCAGCGGGACGCTGCGGCATCATGCCCGGGTTCGGACGGTTACCACCGGGGGCACCGCCCGGACGGGGAGCCTGCGGACGGGGCATGCCGCCCGGAGTCGGACGGGCACCACCCTGGCCCTGCGGGCGCGGAGCGCCACCGGGGCCGCCCTGCGGACGCGGGGCGCCCGGACGGTCCTGGCCGCCACCGGGACGCGGGGCGCCGCCGGGACGGGGCGCCTGCGGACGGGCCATGCCCGTCGAGCCACCGGAGGTGAAGGGGTTGTTGCCCGGACGGGGACCGGCCGGACGGGCGCCGGGGCGCGGTGCGCCCTGGCCCGCGGGACGTGCGGGGCGGTCGCCGCCGCGCTCGCCACCACGGCCGCCGTCGCGCTGGCCACCGTCGCGCTGACCGCCGGCCGGGGCCGGGCGGGCGGGACGGGGACCGGGGGTGGCACCCGCGGGACGAGGGGCCTGCTGCTGCGGGGCAGCCTGCTGGGCCGGAGCCGGAGCCGAGAACTCGGCAGCGGGCACCGGGGTCACCGGAGCGGGCTTGGGCGCGGGCTTCGGGCCCGGACGGGGGCCGGGAGCCGGCGCGGAAGGCGCTGCGGGGGTGCTGCTCGCCGGGGCGGCGGGGGCCGGCTTGGGGGCCGGGGCGCCGGGCTTCGGGGCAGCGGGACGTGCCGCAGCGGCCGGGGAGGGCGCTGCGGGCTTTGCGGGCGCCTTGCGGGGCGCGCCAGGCTTTGCAGCGGACTTGCCGGCGTTGCCGCCGGGCCCCTGCAGTGCGTCAGTCAACTTGCGTACAACCGGCGCCTCGATCGTCGAGGACGCCGAACGGACGAATTCACCGAGTTCTTGGAGCTTGGCCATGACGACCTTGCTCTCGACGCCGAACTCCTTGGCGAGTTCGTATACCCGGACCTTAGCCACTTCGCTCCTTTTAGGTCCGGGTTACCGCCGGACCGTCGCTACTTCATGGGCGTACTCATCGCGTACTCATCGAGTGCTCATCGCAATCTCGACCTACTTCCAACTCGCGAGGTACCTGACCGCACGGGGTCCCGTGCCGTTCATTTCTTACGGTGTCGCCCGTTCGACGAACCGCTGCACTGCGGCGGGGTCGAACGGCCCCTTGGCCTTGAAGGCCCGGGGGAAGGCCCGGCGGCGAACCGCCAGGTCCAGACAGACGGAGGCGGGGTGTACATAGGCACCCCGGCCGGGCAGCGTACCGCGAGGATCGGGGACGCAGTCGTCCCCGTCCGCGACGATGCGCAGCAGCTCGCTCTTGGCCGCCCGCTCCCGGCATCCCACACAGGTTCGCTCAGGGCAAGCACGGGCGTGCGTCCGGCCAGACACGGCTAAGTCTACCTCCCCGCACCGACCTCACCCCTTTGGGGCAAAAATCGAACGGATGTTGTCGTGATCTCAGCGGCTTGCCGCTCAGATGTATTCCCCGCGGGGTGTGATTCCCGCGGCCGGCTCAGCGGCGCTCGGACCGCTCGCGGGCCCGCTCGGCCCGCTCCCGGTCGGCCACGTCGCGCTCGGCGTCGGTCTCGGTGTCCGGGCGGATGTCGATGCGCCAGCCGGTGAGACGGGCGGCGAGGCGGGCATTCTGCCCCTCCTTGCCGATCGCCAGCGAGAGCTGGTAGTCCGGCACGGTGACCCGGGCGGACCGGGCACCGAGGTCGACCACCTCGACCTCGCTCACCCTTGCGGGCGACAGGGCGTTGGCGACCATCTCGGCCGGGTTGTCCGACCAGTCCACGATGTCGATCTTCTCGCCGTGCAGCTCGGCCATGACATTGCGCACCCGGCCGCCCATCGGGCCGATGCAGGCGCCCTTGGCGTTCAGCCCGGAGCGGGTCGAACGGACCGCGATCTTGGTGCGGTGACCGGCCTCGCGGGCGATCGCGCAGATCTCGACGGAACCGTCGGCGATCTCCGGCACCTCCAGCGCGAAGAGCTTCTTCACCAGGTTGGGGTGGGTCCGCGACAGCGTCACGGACGGACCGCGCACACCCTTGGCGACCCGTACGACGTAGGTACGCAGCCGCAGGCCGTGGGTGTACTCCTCGCCCGGCACCTGCTCCTGCACCGGCAGAATCGCTTCCAGCTTGCCGATGTCGACCAGGACGTTCTTCGGGTCCTTGCCCTGCTGGACGACGCCGGTGACGACATCGCCCTCGTGGCCCGCGTACTCGCCGAACGTCTTGTCGTCCTCGGCGTCGCGCAGCCGCTGCAGGATGACCTGCTTGGCGGTGGTCGCGGCGATCCGGCCGAAACCGGACGGGGTGTCGTCGAACTCCTTGGGCTCCTGGCCCTCTTCCAGGTCGGCCGGGTCCTCCTTCGCCCACACCGTCACATGGCCGCGCTCGTCGAGCTTCACTCGCGCGCGGCGGTGGCTTCCGTCGGTACGGTGGTAGGCGATGAGGAGGGCCGACTCGATCGCCTCGACGAGCACGTCGAAGGGGATCTCCTTGTCCTGTGCCAAGCCCTTCAAGAGCTTCACATCGATGTCCACGGCTACGCCTCCTCTTCCTTCTTGTCCTTGCGGCTGAATTCGATCTCCACGCGCGCCTTGGCGATCTCGTCGAAGGCGACCCGGCGGGACGTGGGCTTGCGGCCCTTGACGCCCGGCACTTCGAGGTCGAGGCCCTCCTCGTCCACGGCGAGGATGCGGGCCACCAGCTCGCCGCCCTCGTGCAGGTGGAACTTGGCCAGGCGGCCCGTGGCACGTACGTAGTGGCGGTGCTCCGTCAGCGGACGGTCGGCACCGGGGGAACTGACTTCGAGGACGTACTCGCCGTCGCCCATCGCGTCGGTCTCGTCCAGCTTCTCGGAGATGGCGCGGCTCAGCTCGGCGCAGGCGTCCAGCTCGACGCCCTCTTCGGAGTCCACCACGATGCGCAGCACATGGCGGCGGCCGGCCCGGGACACCTCGATCTCTTCGAGGTCCAGCTGTTCGGCGCTGACGAGCGGTTCGAGCAGCCCGCGCAGCCTCTCGCTCTGGGTGGTGCTCATCCGGGTGACTCCTCGGCCGCGTGTGCTGTTGTGGGGGATCGTCGCGTGTCAGGTCAAAGGGTATCCGGTCCCGAGGGGTGTTGCCGTCCGCCGGCTCCCCGGCCGCAGGTACGCTCGCCTGCGGTGATCACTTCAGGACAGATCCAGTCAAGTCAGGTACAAGCCCGAAGGAGAACAGGTGCGGCGCACGGGGACGACGCGCAGAGGTGTGTTCACCGCGACGGGAGCGATCGCCCTGGGGGCGGTGCTGGCCGGCTGTGGTGACGGGCCCGGTGGCGGGAAGGACTCCGGCCGCTCCGCGGCGGCGACCGCGGCCGAGCAAGCCTCCGCGGCGCGGGCGGAGAAGCGGATCCGGGCGGCCGCCGCGCGGACCGGTCTGGAACTGCTCGGCAACTACGAACACGTGATCAGGACCCATCCGGCGACCGCCGCCGGGCTCTCCCCGCTGCGAAACGCCGTACGGGCCCACACCAAGGCGCTGGTACCGGCCGGCGGGCAGGCGCCCGCCCTCTCGCGGCCGCGGGCCACCGATGCCGGGACCGCCGTCAGGGAACTGGCCGCGGCGGAGCGCCGCGCCGCGGACACACATCTGGCGGCCCTCATGGAGGCCCCACCGGAGCTGGCCCGGCTGCTGGCGTCGATCGCGGCGGCGGGCGCGGCCCACGCCTATCTGCTGACCGAACTGGCCAAGGAGGCCTCGTCATGAGCGCCGGAACGCAGAAGGCCGCCCAGGCGGCCCTGGCCGCCGAGCACGCGGCGGTGTACGGGTACGGCGTGGTCGGCGGCCGGGTCGCCGAGGGCCGCCGGGCCGAGGCCAGAGCCGCCTACTACGCGCACCGGGCCCGGCGCGACGCGTTGGTGCGGACGGTGCGCGGGCTGGGCGGTGAGCCGGTCGCGGCGCAGGCGGCGTACGCTCTGCCGTTCGCGGTGCCGGACCCGGCCGCGGCGGTGCGGCTGGCGGCCGTGCTGGAGGACCGGGTCGCGGGCGTGTACTCCGATCTCGTCCGGGCCGCCGAGGGGCCGCTCAGGCGGGAGGCCGCCGACGCGCTGCGGGAGGCCGCGGTCCGCGCGGTCCGCTGGCGGGGCAGCGGCGTACCCTTTCCCGGGCTCGCCGAGCGGACCGCCGACGGCACCGCCGCGAAGGCGGGGACCGCCGCGCACGCCGGGTCCGGTGCGAAGAGCGGGGCCGATGTGACGAACGGGTCCGGCGCGGCGCACTGAAAAAGCTCTGAAAGGGAACAAAGCACGTATGGGTTTCGAACCGCCGCAGCGTCTGGTGCGGGCGCTGGGCGAGTCGTACGGGGACGCGGCCGCCGCCGACTGGCTGGCGCGGCTTCCCGCACTGACCGAGGAAGCGCTGTCCGCCACCGGAGGGCCGGCCGTGGAGCGGGTCGCCGCCCCGGGGGGCCGCAGCAGTCTGGTCCTGCTGGTGACGTGTGCCGACGGCACCCCGGCCGCGCTGAAGATCGCACCGCCCGGGGCCGCACCCGAGCTGGAGCGGGCGGCGCTGGCCCACTGGAACGGCTGGGGCTCGGTGCAGCTCGTCGCCGCCGGACCCGGCGCACTGCTGCTGGAACGGCTGCACCCTGAGGTGTCGCTGCGCTCGCTGCCGGAGGCCAAGGCGCTGCTCGAAGCGGCGGGGACGGTGCGCCGGCTGTGGGTCGAGCCGCCGGCCGTCCACGGTTTCGAGACGGTCACCGAGCGGACCGGGCGCCGCATCGAGCCGATGCGCGCCTGCGCGGCGGCCGACCCGGCTCTGGAGCCCCTGGTCGCCGCGGCGCTCGCGGCGCGCGAGGAGCTGGTCGCCCACTCCCCCGAACTTCTGCTGCTGCACGGCAATTTCCGCCAGAGCAAGGTGCTGGCCGGGGAGCGGGTGCCGTGGCTGACGGTCGGTCCCGAGCCGCTGGTCGGTGAGCGCGCCTACGACCTGGCACGCCTGGTGCGCGACCGCGTCGAGGACCTGATCGCCTCGCCCGGCGGCCCGGTGACGGCCCGGCGGCGGATCAGGAAGCTCGCCGATTCGCTGGACGTGGACCGGGAGCGGCTGCACGGCTGGACGCTCTTCCGTGCGGTGGAGTCGGGAACCCGGGCGCTGGCGGCCGGCCGCCGCCAGGAGGGCGAGCTGTCGCTGGAGTTCGCCGGCTGGCTCTGAGCGCCTGTCGGACTCGGGCCCGGAAAAGGCCGCAGGCCCCGCGCGGTGCGCGGGGCCTGCGGCTTTCCGCGGTGTCAGGCGGTGAGGCGGGCGATCGCCTCGTCGACGGTGAGCTCCTCGCGCTCGCCGGTGCGGCGGTCCTTCAGCTCCAGGACGCCCTCGGCCGAGCGGCGGCCGGCGACCAGGATCTTCGGGACGCCGATGAGCTCGGAGTCGGTGAACTTGACGCCGGGCGAGACGCCCGCGCGGTCGTCGACCAGGACGCGCAGGCCCGCGGCGTTCAGCTTCTCGGAGACGTCCAGCGCCAGCTCGGTCTGGAGCGCCTTGCCCGCCGCGACGACGTGCACGTCGGCCGGGGCGATCTCACGGGGCCAGCACAGGCCCTTGTCGTCGGCGGTCTGCTCGGCGAGTGCGGCCACCGCGCGGGAGACGCCGATGCCGTACGAGCCCATCGTGACGCGGACCGGCTTGCCCTGCTGGCCGAGGACGTCGAGGGAGAAGATGTCGGCGTACTTGCGGCCGAGCTGGAAGATGTGTCCGATCTCGATGGCGCGGTCCACCTGGAGGCCGGTGCCGCACTCGGGGCAGGGGTCGCCCGCCTCGACGACGACGACGTCGAGGTGGTCGGCGACCTCGAAGTCGCGGCCCGCGACGACGTTCTTCGCGTGCTTGCCCTCCTTGTTGGCGCCGGTGATCCAGGCGGTGCCGGGGGCGACACGCGGGTCGGCGATGTAGCGGACCTTCTCCAGACCCTGCGGGCCGACATAGCCGCGTACCAGGTCGGGGCGGCCCTCGAAGTCCTCGGCGGTGACCAGTTCGACGACGGCGGGGGCGAGGTGCTCGCCGAGCTTGCCGAGGTCGACCTCGCGGTCGCCCGGCACGCCCACGGCCACGATCTCGCCGTCGACCTTGACCAGCAGGTTCTTCAGGGTGGCGGAGGCCGGGACGCCGAGGTGCGCGGCGAGCGTCTCGATGGTCGGGGTGTCGGGGGTGTCCAGCTCCTCGACGGGGCCGTGCGCCGAGCCGTCCGCGGGGGTGGCCTTGAAGGTCACGGCCTCGGTGTTGGCGGCGTAGTCGCAGGCGGGGCAGTCGACGAAGGTGTCCTCACCGGCCGGGGCGGGCGCGAGGAACTCCTCGGACGCCGAGCCGCCCATGGCGCCGGAGACGGCGGAGACGATGCGGTGGTCGAGGCCGAGCCGCTCGAAGATCCGGATGTAGGCGGCGCGGTGGAGCCGGTACGCCTCGGCGAGACCCTCGTCGGTGGTGTCGAAGGAGTACGAGTCCTTCATCTGGAACTCGCGGCCGCGCAGCACGCCGGCCCGGGGGCGGGCCTCGTCGCGGTACTTGGTCTGGATCTGGTACAGGATCACGGGCAGGTCCTTGTAGGACGAACACATGTCCTTGACGACCTGGGTGAAGATCTCCTCGTGGGTGGGGCCGAGGAGGTAGTCGGCGCCCTTGCGGTCCTTGAGCCGGAACAGCAGGTCGCCGTACTCGTCGTACCGCCCGCTCGCCTCGTACGCCTCCTTGGGCAGCAGCGCGGGGAGCAGCACCTCCTGGCCGCCGATGGCGTCCATCTCCTCGCGGACGACGCGGGTGATGTTCTCCAGGACCTTCTTGCCGAGCGGCAGCCAGGTCCAGATTCCGGCCGCGGTGCGACGTACGTAACCGGCCCGGACGAGCAGCTTGTGGTTGAGCGTCTCGGCGTCGGCCGGGTCGTCGCGCAGTGTCTTGATCATCAATCGGGACATGCGCTGGACCTGGGCCATGGTGAACTCCTGCTCGGAAAGGGTGATGTGCAGGAGGTTAGCCGGGCGGCCCGGGTGGGCGGAAATCCATTGACCGCGGTCTCAGCCCCTGCGACGCAGCGGGAGCGGGGCTCCCATCACGGCGTACGGCTTGGGAGCGCTGGGAAAGAGCACCTGACGTGCCAGGTCCTGGTAGCCGAGACTGCGGTACAGGCCACGTGCCGGACTCTCGGTGTCGATGGCGGAGAGGATGGACCGTGGGTGGTCGACGGCGTCGGTGATGGCGGTGATCAGGGTGCGCCCGATGCCCCGGTTCTGGAATCTCGGCAGGACGTGCAGCTCGGTGATGACGAAGGAGTCGTCGAGCCAGTGCACGCAGCCGGTGGCGCGGAGGTAGGGCTCGACGACGGTGGACCACCACTGGCCGCGTTCGTTCGGCATGCCGTAGACGAAGCCGACGAGCCGCTCGTCGGCGGTGGTGGCGCCGAGGGCGCGTGCGTGCGGGTGGTCGAGGTGTCTGAGGACGATGTGGCGCCGTACCTCGATCTCTTCGGGGCCCAGGCCGAAGGCGACGGCCTGCACGGCGAGCGCCTCGTCCACGCGAGCGGCGAGATCGACGGGCCCGATCCGGACGCTGGGAGTGCGGGGGCCGCCCCCGGAAACTGCTGCCATGCGCCGACCCTACTGGCCGCGGCGGGGTACGGGGTACGGGTCGGTGGCGCCGATGGCCGGAGGGTCAGAACAGCACGCTCATGAACGCGCCGGTCTCCCGGAAGCCGACCCGGGCGTAGGCCCGGCGTGCGGGGGTGTTGTAGTCGTTCACGTAGAGGCTGACTACGGGGGCGACATCGGCCAGCGCGTAGCGCAGGACCGCCGCCATGCCGGTCTCGGAGAGTCCGCGGCCGCGGTGTTCGGGGGCGACCCAGACGCCCTGGATCTGGCAGGCCTGCGGGGTCGCGGCGCCGATCTCCGCCTTGAAGACGACCTTGCCGTCCTCGATCCGGGCGAAGGACCGGCCGGATCCGACGAGTTCGGCGACGCGTGCCTGGTAGAGCAGTCCGCCGTCGCCCGCGAGCGGGGAGATGCCGACCTCCTCGGTGAACATCGCCACGCAGGCCGGCATCAGGACGTCCATCTCGTCCTTGCGGATCCGGCGGACCAGCGGGTCGGGGGCGATATCGGCGGAGGGGCTCTCGGTGACCATCAGCGGCTGGTTGGCCCGGACTTCGCGGGCGGGTCCCCAGCCCGGTTCGAGGAGCCGCCACAGCCGGGAGGTGGGCTCGGCGGGGCCGACGATCGAGGAGCAGCGGCGGCCGGCCCGGCGGGCCCGGTCGGCGAAGGCCCGGACGGCCTCGGGGGTGGCGCAGATGGGGACGAGGTTGGCGCCCGAGTAGCAGAGCGAGCGGAGCCTGCCGTCGGCGTACCAGCCCCACATCTCGCCGCCGAGGCGCCAGGGATCGAGACCCGCGATCTGGACCCGGGACGTCACGAAGGCGTTGGCGACGGGCTCGCTCTCCAGGACGGCGAGAGCGGCACCGAGATCGCCGGGTTCGAGGACCCGGGTGGTGGTCTGCGTCAACACGAGGGGGCCTCACCATACGGTCTGCTGATTTCCGCACTGTAACCGACGCGGCTGATCCGTGCCGCCCGCGCCTGCGAACAGGGTCCGCGGTGCTTCGTGAGGTCGCTCACGGCAGCGCCCCGCCGGTCGGTGTCCGTCCGGCGGGGCGCTGGGATGCGGGTCGTGGGTTCAGCTGACGGAGACCTCGGGCTCGCCCGAGGCGATGCCGTCCTTCTCCATCTGCTCGGCGATCTTCATGGCTTCTTCGATCAGCGTCTCGACGATCTTCGACTCCGGCACGGTCTTGATGACCTCGCCCTTCACGAAGATCTGCCCCTTGCCATTGCCCGACGCCACACC
>NZ_JBEZLL010000042.1:0-71978 GCF_040652135.1 Streptomyces sp. NPDC048295 | reverse complement strand
CCGGCGCCTCGCGATCGTCCCAGCGCCTCAAACGAGCAGTGTCCTCACCCGAGTCCACCCCCTGTTCCGCGCATGATCCAAACGAATGGCCCTAGCCGCGTTGCCGCGCCCGCCGTGCCGAGGGTGCCGCGGTGGCCGGTGGGGTGCTCAGGTGGCCCTCGGCCAGGTGGGTGAGGAGGGCGAGGAAGGTCTCGCGGTCGCTCTCCGGGAGGGAGGCGAGGGCGCGTTCGTGCACCCCGTCCACAATGCGCCGGCTCTGCTCGGCCGCGCGGGCACCCTTCTCGGTGACGGCGATGATGCGGGCCCGGCGGTCGGTGCTGGACGGGCGGCGCTCGGCGAGGCCGGCCTGCTCCAGGGCGTCGACGGTGACCACCATCGTGGTCTTGTCCATGTCGCCGATCTCCGCGAGCCGGGCTTGGGTGCGCTCCTCCTCCAGGGCGTGGACGAGCACGCAGTGCATCCGGGCGGTGAGCCCGATCTCCGCGAGGGCCGTCGCCATCTGGGCGCGCAGGACGTGACCGGTGTGGTCCAGCAGGTAGGAGAGGTCCGGCTGGGTGCGTTGCGGGGGAGGGGACATCGCGGTCATGGGTTCAGGGTACGCCATGATGCAGCCGTAGTAGATAGTCTGCAACGGAACCATCTGCTACGGTCCTTTCATGCCTTCAACCTCCCGCCTCGCCCTCGGCGTCATTGCTGCAAGCACGCTCATGATCATCTTGGACGGCTCCATCGTCACCGTGGCGATGCCGGCTATCCAGAGCGACCTCGACTTCAGCCCCGGCGGCCTGAGTTGGGTCGTCAACGCGTACCTTGTCGCCTTCGGCAGCCTGCTGCTGCTCGCCGGACGGCTCGGCGACCTCCTCGGGCGCAAGCGGATGTTCGTCGCCGGCACCGCCGTCTTCACCGCCGCCTCGCTCCTCGCCGGTCTCGCTGCCACACCTGCCGTTCTGCTCGCCGCCCGATTCCTCCAGGGGATCGGCAGTGCCATGACGGCGGCCGTGGGGCTCGGCATCCTCGTCTCGCTCTTCCCTAGCGGCCGGGAACGGGCCCGCGCCATCGCCGTGTTCAGCTTCACCGGCGCCGCCGGGGCCTCCCTCGGCCAGGTACTCGGCGGCGCGCTGACCGACGCCCTCGACTGGCACTGGACCTTCCTGATCAATCTCCCCATCGGCGCGGCGGTCCTCGCCCTGGCGGGCCCCGCGCTTCCCGCGGACCGCGGACTCGGCCTACGCGCCGGGGCCGACGCCTGGAGCGCCGGGCTGATCACCACCGGCCTGATGGCCGGCCTCTACGGCATCGTCGGTGTGCCCACACACGGCTGGGCCTCACCGCTCACCCTGGTTCCGGTGCTGACCGGCGCGGCGCTGGTCACGGTCTTCTTCCTGCGCCAGTTCCGTGCGCGCACCCCGCTGCTCCCGCCGACGCTGCTGAAGGTACGCGCCGTGGCCGGTGCCAACCTCGTCCAACTCCTCACGGTCGCCGCCATGTTCGCTTTCCAGGTGCTCGTCGCGCTCCATCTCCAGAACGTCGTCGGCTACGGCGCCGCCCGCACCGGCCTGGCGATGCTGCCGGCCGCCGTGGCCATCGGAGCCGTCTCGCTCCTCGTCTCTCCCCGGCTGATCGGCCGCTACGGCGAGCGGGCCGTGCTGCGCGCCGGACTCGCGCTGCTCGTCGCCATGCTCGTCCTGCTGACCCGGGTGCCCGCGCACGCCGACTACGTCCGCGACCTGCTGCCCGTGATGCTGCTCGCCGCCGGGTTCGGCCTGGTGCTTCCCCCGCTCACCCAGCTCGCCATGTCCGGCGCCGACGAGCGGGACGCGGGACTGGCCTCGGGGCTGTTCAACACGACCCAGCAGGTCGGCTCGGCGCTCGGCGTCGCCGTGCTGTCCACCCTCGCGGCCGCCCGCACCGATGCCCTTACCCGATACGGCGACGCCCGGCCCGAGGCTCTCACCGGCGGATACCACCTCGCCTTCGCCACCGGGGCCGGGCTGCTGGCCCTGGCCCTGCTGGCCGCAACCCTCCTGCTGCGCCGTCCTACGCCTTCCCCCACTCCCGGGACACCCGAGGCGATCGGGATGTCCGAAGCGCGCAGCATCACACCGGTCTCCTGACTCTCCGCCCGGCACCGTCCTGGTATCTCGGCTACAAGGCTTCCGGCCATCCCACTGCATACGCGGGCCTGTCCCGACGACCCGCGGCCGGGGCTCCTCGATCCACGGCGAACACCAGTCGTGGAGGGCGAATGCGCAGTGCCAACGGGCCTTGTTCGTCCCGCGTTCACCGCCATGCATGCCCGACCCCGCCTCCCGCACCGTCCATCAATCGTCAGCTCCGAATTCCCTTGGCCGAGGACTCATAGGCGCACCTTTGCAGTCGGCCAAGAAGTCCGAACCGACCGGAAGGAATCCCCATGCCCGGCCCCGCACCCCGCCCCCTCACCGACGCCGAACTCGACACGATCCTCCGCGAACAGCGGTTCGCCGTCCTCGCGAGCGTCCGCCGCAACGGCCATCCGCATCTCGCCACCGTTCTGTACCGCTGGGACCCGGTGGAGCGCGTCGTTCGGATCTCCAGCACCCGGGACCGCCTGAAGCCCCGTCACCTGCGCGCCGATCCGCACGCCGCCCTGCACGTCGCCCGCGACGTGTGGGCCTACGCGGTCGTCGAAGGCGAGGTGGAGGTTTCCGAGCCCACCGCCGAGCCGGGCGACGCCGTCGGGCGCGAGCTGCTCGCCATGGCGGTGGCGGGCGGCGTACCGCTGGACGATGAGGCCGCCTTCCTCGCGGAGGCCGTCGCCGAGCAGCGCGTCGTCCTCCGCCTGAGGGCGTCCCGTCTGTACGGCACCGCCCTGGACGTCGCCGAGCCCCCGGCGGGCGGATGAGGGAGAGCACAGCCGGAACGTCCGGTGGTCCGGACCGGCCCACCGCACTCGTCATCGCGCATGCCGCAGCCCTGGTGCCGCGCCGGCCCGGACTCCCGGTGCTGCTCGCCCCTGGGCGTCCGGAAGCCCACTTTCGCCGGCTGCGACCCCGTCTCCGTGCAGGGCTCCGCCGGGCGGGCTGCCCAGGACGGCACTCAGGATCTCGGCGTGCTGCCGGCCCGGCAGGGGAGCATGCTCGCGCGACCCCTGTGCTGTTGCCTCTTCCGGCCCGTCGTTCACAAAGCCGAGCCATCGGATCATGACGAGGACGGGCTGAACATCCCTGGCCGTATTTGACCGTTGCAGACTCTGATCGGACCGCCCCCTCGGTTAAAACTGGCCGTTTCATGGACGGGCAACAACTCATACACGTATCGGCGCCACACTGATGAACCATGCCCCACTCAAGCACCACAGCCAACAGCATCAGCCGCCGGTATCTGCTGGCCGCCTCGGGCGCCCTCGCACTCACCGCCGCCTGCGGTTCCAACACCGGCCGTGCAGGTGGAGCGGGCGATCGTCCCGCTCTCGACCAGTGGTACCACCAGTACGGCGAGGCCGGGACCGAGCAGGCGGTGAAACGCTATGCGGCGGCGTACCGCAAGGCGGAGATCACGATCGAGTGGCGGCCCGGCAACTACGACCAGCAGACGGCCGCAGCACTGCTGACCAAGAACGCACCGGACATCTTCGAGGGCAGGCCGACCCTGGACCAGATCCGGGGTGGGCAGGTCGCCGATCTCACCGACCTCCTGGACGGGGCGGGCGATGACTTCAATCCCGCGGTCCTCACCCCGAAGACGTACAAGGGCAAGATCTACGGGATCCCCCAGGCCATCGACATGCAGATGCTCTACTACCGAAAGAGCCTGCTGGCCGCGGCCGGAGTCCGGCCACCGCAGACCCTAGACGAACTGGCCGACGCCGCAAAGGCCCTGACGACCAAGGATGTCAAAGGCCTCTTCCTCGGCAACGACGGGGGAGCCGGCGTGCTCGGCGCCACTCCGCTTCGCGCCGCAGGCCTGGAACTGGTGACTTCCGACGGAGCGGTCGGATTCGACGACCCGCAAGCCGCCAGGACCCTCGGCAAACTGCATCGATTCCACAAGGACGATTCCCTGCTGCTCGGAGCCCCCACCGACTGGTCCGACCCGTCCGCGTTCCTCCAGGGGCTGACCGCCATGCAGTGGACGGGACTGTGGGCCCTCCCGCAGATCGAGAAGGCGCTGGGCGACGACTTCGGAGTCCTGCCCTTTCCCCGCGACGGGGCGCAGGGCAGGCCTTCGGTACCGGTCGGCGCCTACGGGGCGGCCGTCAGCGCGCACAGCAGCCACATCGACGCGGCGAAGGCATATGTGAAGTGGCTGTGGGTGGAACGGACGGACTACCAGGAGGACTTCGCGCTGTCCTACGGCTTCCATATTCCCGCCCGGATCTCGCTGGCGAAGAAAGCGGCCGGACTTGCCAAGGGCGCGGCGGCCGAAGCCGTCCGTTTCACCACTGAACACGGTTACGCCCAACCCCTGTTGTGGACCGAGAGGAGCCAGGCCGCCTACCAGGACGCCCTGAGCCGGATCATCACCGAAGGTGCCGACCCGGACGCCCAGATCAGGTCGGTCGTCGCGACGGCGAACGCCGAGCTGAAGCGGGTACGGTCATAGCCACGCAGACGCCTGAAGGCACCGAACGGCCGCTGGGACGGCGGCTGCTGGGGCCCCAGAACCGCTACCTGTGGTTCTGGGTCTTCGTCGGCCCCTTTGCCGCCGGGCTCGCCCTCTTCACGTACGTACCGCTGCTGTGGAGCGTGTGGCTCAGCTTCTTCGATGCCCACAACACAGTGACACCGACCGACTTCGTGGGCTTGGACAACTACTCCGAGATCCTTGGCGACCCGTCCTTCGTCTCCAGCCTCGTCACCTTCGTCGTCTTCTCGCTCTTCATCGTTCCGGCAACCTACGGGCTCTCGCTCGCCCTCGCTCTGATAGTCGCCAGGCTGCGCTTCGCCCAGGCGTTCTTCCGGTCGGTCTTCTTCCTGCCGACCGCCTGCTCGTACGTCGTCGCCGCAATGATCTGGAAGCTGTCGATCTTCAACGGAGTACGGTTCGGGCTGGCGAACACGGTGCTGGGATGGTTCGGCGGCTCGGACATCGCCTGGCTGTCGACCACCAGCCCGCCCTGGTACTGGCTGGTCATCGTGACCGTGCGCCTGTGGCTCCAGGCAGGCTTCTACATGGTGATCCTGCTGGCCGGACTCCAGCGAATCCCACGCACCCTCTACGAGGCGGCGGCAGTGGACGGCGCCCGCCCCGGCTGGCAGGTCTTCAGGCACATCACCTTCCCACAACTGCGTGCGACCTCCGTCGCCGTCGTCCTGCTCCTGGTGATCAACGCCTTCCAGGCCTTCGACGAGTTCTACAACCTGCTGTCGACGGCTCGCGGCTACCCGCCCCACGCCAGGCCGCCCCTGGTCTACCTGTACTACGTGGCGCTGGGGCAGGGACAGGACCTGGGCCTCGGCAGCGCGGGCGCGGTGATCCTCGCACTGATCATCGCGGTCGTGGCGGTGGTACAGGCACGCTGGTTCGGTCTCGGACGCCAGGAGGACTGACGTATGCGACAGCATTCGACGGATCGACCGACGGGGCTCTCCACGGCCCATGCCCTCCGACGGCTCACGCGCGGACTCCGGCTCGTGCTGCTCATCGCGCTTGCCGTGCTCTTCCTCGTCCCGTTCTATCTACTGGTGCGCAATGGCCTGGCCACCGAGGCGGATATCACCGGGGCGGACTGGACGTTCTTCCCGCACAGCCTCCAGTGGGGCAACCTGCGGGAACTGTTCAACGACAGCAGCGTTCCCATGCTGCACGCCCTGTGGAACTCGGCCGTGATCGCCGTCCTCACGACCGTCGGCACCCTGCTGCTCGCCTCGATGGCCGGATACGGGCTGGCCCGCATCGAATATCCCTATGCGAGCCAAGTCTTCTACGCGTTCCTGGTCACCCTGATGATCCCGTCCGCGGTCACTTTCGTCCCGAGCTTCGTCCTCGTTTCGTCGCTCGGCTGGATCTCCACCCTGCGCGGACTGATCGTCCCCACCCTGTTCAGCGCGTTCGCAGCATTCCTCTTCCGGCAGTACTTCCTGGGCTTTCCCCGGGAGCTGGAGGACGCGTCCAGGGTGGACGGGCTCGGCTACTGGCGTACGTACTGGCGGATCGTCGTACCCAACACCCGGCCGGTCTTCGCCGCAGTGGGGGCGATCGTCTTCATCGGCTCGTGGAACTCGTTCCTCTGGCCGCTGGTGATCGGCCAGCAGCGCGATGCCTGGACCGTGCAGGTTGCGCTCGCCACCTTCACCACGGCTCAGACAGTCAACCTGCACGAGCTGTTCATCGCGGCCGCCGTTTCGATCCTGCCCCTGCTGGTGGTCTTCCTGCTGCTCCAGCGCCACATCGTCGCGGGCGCGGAGCGTTCCGGCATCGATGAATGATCGCGAGCCGGGGGTGGCGCGGCCGATCACCGTCCGCATCGGGGTCAGCGGTCGGCGATGTCCTCGTGGAGGCCGTCGGAGAATTCCCACCACGACAGCGGTAGCCAGTCGCCGTTGATGAAGGACGTTGTGCAGCCACTCTGTGCCTTCTCTTTCCGATTGCGCCGCGATATCAGGGTGATACATCCAGCACTCGAACGATGTGATCGTAAAGGTCACCTCCATCGCGATATGCGGATCGGACCTGCACATGTACGAGGGCCGTACCGCGGCCGAACCCGGCGTCGTCTTCGGCCACGAGAACATGTGGATCATCGAAGAAACCGGTCAGGGCATCACTTCACTCAAGACGGGGGACCGCGTGGTCATGCCCTTCAACGTCGCCTGCGGGTTCTGCGCCAATTGCGTCGGGGGATTCCCCGGGTTCTGTCAGACCGTCAGTCCTGGTTCTGCGGGAGGTGCTTACGGATATGTCGCCATGGGCCCCTGGCCAGGTGGCCAGGGGGAATTCCTGCGCGTTCCGTACGCCGACTTCAACTGTCTGAAGCTGCCGCCGGGAAACGAGCACGAGACCGACTCCATGCTGCTTGCCGACATCTTCCCCACCGGCTACCACGGCTGTGAACTTGCCGGGGTCCGCCCGGGTGAGAGCGTCGCCGTGTACGGCGGCGGGCCGGTCGGGCTCATGGCCGCCTACTCGGCCCTGTTGCGCGGCGTGAAGAAGGTCTTCGTCGTGGACCGTGTTCCCGGGCGGCTGGAAAAGGGCTGGGAGATCGGTGCGATTCCGGTCAACTTCGCCGAGGGTGATCCCGTGGAGCAGATCAAGGAGCAGACCGAAGGCATCGGCACGGACAAGGGCATCGACGCCGTCGGCTACCAGGCGGCGTGCGGTACCGACCACGAGGAACCGGCGACGGTCCTGAACTCGCTCGTCGGTACGGTCCGGGCCACCGGGGCGCTCGGCGTACCCGGCCTCTACGTTCCGTCCGACCCGGGAGGCCCCGACGAGCAGGCCAAGCACGGCATGCTCCTCGTCTCGATCGGCAATCTCTCCGAGAAGGGCCTGCGCATGGGTACGGGGCAGTGCAACGTGAAGCGCTACAACCGGTACCTGCGCGACATGATCATCAAGGCCGTGCGCAGCCGAACTTCGTCGTCTCGCATGAACTGCCCCTGGACCGGGCTCCCTCGGCGTACGACAAGTTCGACAAGCGGATCGAGGGCTGCACGAAGGTCGTGCTGCACCCGTAGCGGGAGACCCGACGGCGCGCCGTACCAGCCGGGCTCTCCCGTTCGGCCGAGCGCGGGCACGTCTCGCGGCCGACGGCGTCCGGCTTCGTTCGCTTCCGTCATCACTGTCTGTCCCCGCATTCGGGGCACCAGGTGGAGGTCGACGGGTTCGGGATTGTCCACGAGAAGTGAAATGACGGCAGTGCATCGGCACCGCGGGCCGGGTCGGGGCGGGTCGGGCCGGGCCCGGGCTGCGGTGCGGCGCAGGCGCTGCTGACGTGGAGACCGGAGACCGGAGACCGGAGACCTGAGACCGGTGGGACGTCGCCGTACTGAAGAAACAGCTGGTGATCGCGCACAAGGATGCGTCGGCCGTCCGTGAACGGGAGGTGGGCCTGGTGTACGGAGTGTTCCTTCACGCACACCCCACCGCAGTACCGGATCACGGCTGATCACGTCACCTGGTGAGGCACTTCGACCGGTGGCCCGCCGTTGAGCCGGCCGACCTCGTGCTGGGCGCGTGGCAGCGTGCGCTCGTCGATCGAGCGGACGCCCGGTCTCGAACGGGTCCGACCCCGGGTCGCTCGGCGTACCGGGGCGGCCCGAGGCCTTGTCCGGAGTGCTCTGGCACGACGTACGACGTACACCGAGCAGCTGTTCCTTCCAGCCATCGGTCCGATCAGGCCTGGCCGCCCGGCGCCAGTGGCGTGCCGGGCGGCCGACCGGTGGGGGCGTGGAACGCGGAAACTGTCTCTACGGAGATCCGCAGGCGGACACAGCGGCGGGTCCGAGTCGGCGGTCAGGCGGTTTGTGCGCTGCGGGCGTACAGCGCGAACAGCAGCGACCAGTTGCCGATCGTGGTCCGGGCCAGTGCGGTTCCCAGCGCCTCGTCCTCGTCGTCCGGGGTCACCTTGTCGGGCCGGAGGCCGGACTGCGTGGCCGGCTCCTGGGATCCGGTCCCGGTGTGAACAAAGTCGTCGTCAGGGTCCTCCGCTGCCGCGTCGAGGAGGTAGAGCAGGTGCCCGTGTGCGGGGCCGGCGTCCCCTGCTTCCAGTGATTGCGTGGTGAAGGTGCGTTGCTCGTCGTACCGCACCAGATCCGAGTTCTCCACGGCGGCCTGGACGAGTTGGGACCAGTAGGACTCGTCGTGGGCACCTGTGCGCTGGCGCATGTGCTGTGCGGCGTACCGGGCCATGGCCCCTGCGTCGTCGATCAGAGGGGAGAGCACCTGGTCGGAGGTGAAATCGAAGCCGAACCAAAGGCGTCGGCCGTCAAGGACCAGCGACTCGATACCGCCGACGACGCCGATGCGCCCGGTCAGCCCGGGTACTGGAGCCGTCACGCTCTCTCCCGGAGTCATGTCCGAGATCGCGTTGTCTGCCATGGTGAGTCCCTCTTTCACGGTCGCGCTTGCGCTACTGCCGGAGTGTCTATCGCACTGCACTGACATCGACTACGCGCGGGGCGTCAACCGGAGTTCCGCAGTCTGCCACGCGCCCGATTCGGTGAGCGACACCCACCATGGCGACGGTTCGCCGGAGCCCGCACGGCACCGATGGAGACCGAGCCAGCGATGATGACGGCTGTACACCGAGTCGCCGCGAAGGAGAGGGGGGCTCCCCCTCCCGTGTGGTGGAGGGCCCGGCGCCGCTGGACCGCGTTCACGCCGTCACGATCTGCGCCGTGGTCATGGTGCTTTCCCAGTGAGCGCCCCTTACCGGTCAGCGCCCCTTGGAGAAGGCGGCGCGCAGTGCGGAGCCGCGGGTGATGAAGGCGACGCGGATGACGGGCAGCATGCAGACGGCCTGCACCGTGGCATACCACGGCGGGCAGACACCGGGGATCAGGTCGACGCCGATGATCGCGATCGGCGTGATCACGGCGAGGGTGCCAATGCGCTCAAAAGCTCGGCGAGATCCCCGGAAGGCGGAAACGGTCAACCGGTGGATCAGTACCGCGGTCACCGGGAGCAGGACAGCCCGGACCCACATGAACGTGTTCACCATGTGACCGCTGCTTGCTGCCACGGCGACCGCCAGGAAGGCGATGGCGCCAAGCGCGCCGTACACCTTGATGCTGCTCATCGCCGTGCCGAAGGCGCGCAGGGTGTGGGGGGTGTGGCGGGGCATTGCCTCGGTCGTGAGGTGCGTGTCGGTTTCCATGGCTACGACGCTACGAAGCGCCCGTCGGCCCCGCTACGGGTCTGGACGCACAACGAGGTGGGCCCAGCCCCACTCCTCGGCTGACCGGGCAGGAAGGACTGCTGAGGACCAGGGACCAGTGCTCGATGCGCAGGCGGGCCTTGAGCGGAACTCCCGCTTCCGCGGCAAGGCGCAGTATCGCGTACTGGAGATCGCGGGCCCTGGGCTCGTCGCTTTGGAGAGCTCCGATACGCCGCGGTGACTGGACGCGCCTCTCCCTGACTCCCGAGTGGCGTTCTCCCGGCACCCGGCACGCCGTGCCCCGCGCCCGCTGGACGCGCACGTCGCGGGGCCCGGCGGGAGCGCCCGGGTGTCAGCCGATGGCCATCTTGTTCTGCCAACCGGTGACGATCTGGGTTCCCGACCCCGACAGGGCGGTCCGAGAACCGGCGTGGGGCGTACGGTGCCATCGGCTTTGAGCGTCCGATCCGGCCGGCGAGCCGACCGGGTCGCTCCGGACCTCCTGCGCCAACCTGGCATGGGGCATGGTCGCCCGAAGCGGCGTCACTTTCCGCGAACCAAGACCTGGAAGGAGTCCCCAGACCCCGAGTGCGATGCCAGGCTCGGGGTCCTGCATGCCTACCAGCGCCGGCGCAACGCCAACGCCCGCCACCGGGACATCCTGGCCGCCGAGCGCCGCGAACGCGCTCGCATCCGCTGACGGGCTTCAGGAAGGTTGAGGCCCGCCGTCCGGGCCGGTTGGCCCTGGGGCGGCGGCCCGGGGCGGCGGACCTGGGTCTCGGCACCGTCGATCCGCAAGGTGACCCCCTCGGCTCCTGCGTAGGCAAACACCTCCGCCAGGGTGCGCAACCGCACCCTCAGGCGGTCGGGGGCGGCGAAGCCGCGCACCGCCAGCAGCGGCCGGATCTCGCCGATGGCGCGGGACACTGTGGAGCGGGCGGTGCCGTACAGCTCAGCCAGCGCGGCGTGCGGGAGCCCGGTGCGCAGGTACACCAGGGCGACCAGCGCCCGGTCGGTGAAGACCAGGTCATGCTTCGGGCCGGCGCCGGCCTCCTGCTGCCGCTCGGGACCACGCGCTCATGCAGAGCCGACTCGCATCGGGCAAGCCACGGATCTGCCAACTCCCCTATCAGATAGCCGAGATGTGAACGGGAGATGCCGCAGAAGGCGCGGTGGGACAAGGCCGCACGGGCCCACTTCTTGGTCACACTCGATCGGCCAGGCGGAGCACTGCATCCAGTCCGCGGCACGAACCGGGAGTGGCTCGACCGGGCAGCACATACGAGCGCAGTCCCACCCCGGCCGCGCCGCCATCCTTCGCGGGATGGTCACCCACCATCAGCGTCTCCTCCGGAGCGACACCCAGTTCACGGCAGGCATGCTGAAACAGCAACGGGTCCGGCTTCTCGGTGTTGTGTTCGTAGGAGTGCACCCAGGATGAAAAGTAGTGGTCAAGGCCGTGATGGGCGAAGGTGGCCCGCAGATCCCAGCCCACATCGCTGACGACCCCCAAAGCCACGCCGCTCTGAGTCAGTCGGACCAGTGTGCACTCGGTGTCTGCATAAGGCACCCAGTGCTCAGGGGCCTGCAGTTGCTCATAGAGCACGTCGGCGACCGGTGCCAGCTCGGGAACCGAGGCGTACCAGGTGGTGAAGGCATGGCGATGTGCTCTTGAGAACACGTCGCGGCCACGCTGGGCCTCGACCACGTCAGGGTCCGACAGACCGGCTTCGAGCCCGCTCAGCATGACGTCCATTGCTGCCTCGTCCACGGGTTCAGTCATCGCTGCTCGGATCCGGTCTGCATACGCACCGATCTGGAACAGGGTGCCGGAGAAGTCGAAGAGGACGGCCCGCACGCCCAGCGGCGCCTGCGAGGTGGCACTGGCGCGGATGGGCCCTTCAGGCCCGCAGGCAGGGAGACGAGTCATTTGATCTTCCTACCTCAGGCTGGAAGAGAATGACCAAGGTCTATCGCGGACCAAGTTGTCAGCCCTTCCAGCAGCGCGGTGAATGCCTCCGCGTCCCGCCGGACCCAAGAACAACGCAAGACCGTGAGCCAAGAAGCCCTGCCTCGACCGGACTTGGCACGTGCGGGCCGAACAGGGCTCCTGCGCGGGTGATCTACGGCCGGTCGGCGCATGAGGGCAGGGACTCTCGGTGGCTCGGGGACGCGAATCCGGCCGAGCAGGGCCGGGAGGATCCGGTGTCCTTGTTGACCTCCTTATGCGGCGGGCGACGGCGGGTAGTCGTCGACGGTCACGGAGTTGTAGAGGCGCGCGCTCTTGGTAGTGAGGCGAACAAGGGCGCGGCTGGGGCCCGCGGGCAGGGCGGAGATCAGGCGCGCGCCCTGGGCCAGCCCCCACACGCCGAGGCGGGACGTGGGGATCAGGGTCTTCGCCGCGCTCAGCGCGACCGCGCGGCTGCCGTGCACGTGCTCCGCCATCGCGCGTTCGTAGGCGAGGAAGGCGCGCTCGTGGTTGCCGCCCGCCCGCGCCAGCTCTCCGGCGAGGACGTACGCGCCGACCACGGCCAGGCTGGTGCTGCCGCCGACGGCCGGACCGGGGCAGTAGCCCGCGTCGCCGACGAGCGTCACCCTTCCCTGCGACCAGGTCTCCATGCGGAGTTGGGTGATCGAGTCGAAGTAGAATGCCGGGGTGCGGTCGAGCTCGTCCAGCCAGCGGTCCACGTGGGCGTGCATGCCGGTGAACGCACCGCGCACCAGCTCCTTCTGCCGGGGCACGTCGCGGTGGTGGTAGTCGAGCTCGCGCTCGCTCCGGAACAGGAACAACACCCGCGCGTCTCCGAGATGCCGCGCGCCGTACATGCCGGCAGTGCGGCCGACGCCGACGTGGATGAGGAGCTCGCCGTCGAGGTCGGAAACGTTCGGCAGGGTCAGCACCCCGAGGTAGGCCCCGATGAAGGCGTTGGAGCGGGACTCCTTGTCGAAGACGAGGCGGCGCACGTTGGAGTGCAGCCCGTCCGCACCGACGACGAGGTCGAAGCGGCGCGGCTCGGCGTTTTCGAACCGCACCTCGCCGTCGGGCGAGACAGCGGTGATCGAGTCGCCGAAGACGTACTCGACGTCGTCGCGCGCAGCGTCGTAGTAGATCTCGCTCAGGTCGTCGCGCATGATCTCCACGTGCCGGTCGGAGGTGGCGCTGAAGACCTTGGAGAGGTCCGCCTGCACGAGACGCCGTGAGCCCTCCCGGTAGACGGTCATTCGGTTCGTGCCGGTGGACCGCTCCTCGATGCGCGGGAGCACACCCATCTTCTCCGAGATGTTCATCGCGGGCCGAAACAGGTCGACCGCGTGGCCGCCCGTTCTGCGCAGAGCCGGCGCACGCTCGACGACGGTGACGGAGAAGCCGTGCCTGGTGAGCCAGTAAGCCAGAACCGGACCGGCTATGCCGGCGCCGGAGACAAGGATTCGCAGGGCACCTCTCGTTTTCATTCAGTCCACCCGTACGGAGTGGATCGACGTGAAGGCCAGCAGGGCAGCCGCGGTCCGCCGTGGATCCTCGAGCAGAGGAGAGTGCCCGAGACCAGGCAGCAATTCGACCTCCGCGCCCGGAACCGCGCGGTAATCGGAGGCGGATGAGGATCGCCATCTGCGGTCGTCCTCGCCGAAGATCACCAGCAATGGCCTGCCCAGGTCCGTCAGCCGATCCGGCAGTGTCCGCTGCTCCAGGTAGGAGCGGGTGGCCCGCATCGTCGCGGTGAACGTGTGGTGGGTCATACCGCGCACATCGTCCAGGAGCTCTTCCGGTATCCGGTAGCCCGCGAGGCTGAACCCCGTGCTCGCGATCTGCCGGATCTGTTCGTCGGTCGGTGGCCACTGCGAGGGGCCGCTCGCGGCGGGCTCCGGTGCGATGAAGGCGTCCAGGCTGGGGCCGGTGTTGACGAGCGTGAGCGCGGTCACCAGGTCGGGCCGCTGCTCGGCGAGGGCGGTGGCGACCACGCCGCCGCTGGAATGGCCGACGACCACGGAGTGCTCGACGCCGAGCCGGTCCAGTGCCACGCCGGCCCGACGCGCCTGGTCCGGGATCGCATAGCTGCGGTCGGCCGGCTTGGCCGACCGACCGTGCCCGAGCAGGTCGATCCGGATGACGCGGTGAGATCCGGTCAGCAGCGGAACCATCGGGTTCCACGAGCGGGTCGAGGACGCGGACCCGTGGATGAGCAGCAGCGCGGGTGCGTCGCGAGGGCCGTCCTGGCACACGTAGATGCCGCTCTCGTCCAGCGACAGGGTTGAACTCTCGGCGGCTTCGGCGCCGCCGTTCACGTACGAACCGCCGTCAGAAACAGTCATGAGCCCACTGTTCCGCCGGTATGTGCCGGAGGATTGGACGAATGTTCCCCATCGCCGGCTCACGCAGCATGGCAGCATGGGAGCATGCGGGCTTTCGAGCGCGGTGCGGCTATGTGGGGCGTCGAGCGTCCGGAGCTGCCCAGCCGGGTGGCCGGTGTCACCATGGCCGGGTTCCGTGTCCGTGACCTGGAAGAGCTTCGGATAGTCCCGCACCCGGCTGTGACGCTGCTCCTGGAGTTCGGCGCGGGTTCGCCGGTTCTTGACTGTGCCGCAGGGCAGCAGAGGGGAAGTATGGTCGCCGGGCCCGGACTCGGGTCCGCGGGCGCGGCCCGGGCGTGGGGAGTGAACGTCGAGTGCGTGCAGGTGCGCCTGTCCCCGGTGATCGCACACGCGATTCTGGGCGCCTCCCCCGCCGACCTCGACGGCGCCGTCGTGCCGCTGGGTGACTTGTGGGGCCGGGAAGCGTCACGGATGTGCGAGCAACTCGGCGAGGTCTCGTCGTGGCAGGATCGCTTCTTGCTGACGGACGCGCTGCTCGCCCGTCGGCATGAGGCGAGGCCGCCGGTGGACCCGGAGGTGGCCTGGGCCTGGCGTCAGATCGTCGTGAGCCATGGCCTGACCCGGGTCGACGGACTGGCGGCCGAGGTCGGGTGGAGCCGCAAACGGCTGTGGTCCCGTTTCCGTTCGCAGCTCGGCCTGCCGCCCAAGCGGGCCGCGAAACTGGTCCGCTTCGATCATGCCGCCCACCGCCTGGTCGCTGGTGAACGCGCGGCCCGAGTCGCGGCCGACACCGGCTATGCCGACCAGTCGCACCTCCATCGGGACGTCATGGCGTTCACCGGGGCGACCCCCGCGACCGTTGCCGGCGAGCCGTTCCTCGCCGTCGACGACATCGCATGGCCCAGTCGCGGAACAACCCTCATGCCCCACGGCTCCAGGGACCTCCGGCTCGGTCGCCGTCCGGAGATGAGACGGCCACCGCTGTGAACGCCGCCGGCCTTGGTGAGCGCCTCCCGGAGGGCGTGGAGTCTTGTGGTGTTGTGGATGTCCTCGATCCTGAACATCTGCGGGTCCGTGCGGCGGGTCAGGACCTGTGCGGCGCGTGGGAAAGAGGGGGCGCCGTCGTCGGTAAGGACGACGACCGGCGTATTGGGGACGCCGGCAAGAGAGCCGGTCATGAGGTGCCCCCCGGAGCGAGGTGGGGGAGCTGGGAGAGGCCTTGGGCCACCAGGTCGTGCGGCGGGTGCCAGGGCCCGAATCGGCCGAGCAGCCAGGGCGTACTCGCTGCATGGCGCGTCGGCCGCGCTGAGCTGTAGATCGTCGCATCAGGAGGACATGACGAAGCCCTTCCCTGATGGAGAGAAGGGCTTCGCGGGTGAGCGCTGGGCAGGTCTTGCACCTGCATTTCCCCACGGGAAGTGGGGCGTCTTTCTTTGGACCACCAACGCATTGTCAGTCGCCACGAGTTGCGGCGAACTTCCAAGATCAACTGTAGCGCATGCGGGTCGTCGGCCTGCCCCTCGGCCCGAGTGGTGACGGTTTGCCAGGATTCTGGCTTCGGCGCGACTTCTTCACACCCACACCCGATCCGATGCGCATCATGGCGTGGTCATCACGTGACGTTCCATCTCTGTGGTTCCCCGCGCCTACTGAGTTGAGCCGCGTACCGCGACGCGGAGTTCGGCCCCGACCACCACGCCGTGTCCGGATGGGTCCCTGCGCCGCCTCGCTGCCCGGGGGCTGTGCCCGCCGTATGGCCCGTACGTCCGAATCGATGACGTTGGCGCACAGGGCGTCCTTGAGACTGTCGAGGCGGCGCTGGACTCTCCCATCGTGGGAGGGTCCAGCATGATGGGTATGCAAGACGAACTTCTCACCATCGGGCGCTTCGCCCGTCTGTGCCGCCTCAGCGTCAAGCAGCTACGGCACTACGGCGAAATAGGACTGTTGGCTCCGGTCCGCGTGGACGTCGGCTCGGGCTACCGCTATTACGCGCCCGACCAGGCGCGTGATGCCCTGACCATCGCCCTGCTCCGCGAGATGGACCTTCCCTTGGCCGTGATCGCCCAGGCGCTGGCTGCCGAGCCCGAGCACAGGGCACAGGTCCTGCGCGCGGAGCGGGACCGGCTGGCCGAGCGGATCAGCAAGGACCGGGCCCGGCTGGGGCTCCTGGAACGGCTGGCGGAAGCCGGTCTGCCCGGCCATGAGGTGACGTTGAACAGAGAGCCGGAGCGACGGCTGGCAGTGGTGCGTGCCGTCTGCACCCCTGCGGGTATCGGAGGCGTGGTCGAGGAGTGCGTAGGCCGACTGCTGCCCTTGCTCGGTATGGCGGGAATCGCGTGGGAGCCGCCGCTGTGGGGGCTGTACCCGCTGGATCTGAAAGAGCGAATGGAGATCACCGTCGGAGCACAGGTCCCGCAGGGAGAAGGCCTGCCTGGCCTGGAATTCGAGGTGCTGACCGGCGGACTCGTTGCCGAGACCATGCACATCGGGCCCTACGAGCAACTGCCCTTGGCCTACCACGCGCTCTTCGCCGCCATCCACGAGCGTGGACTGCGCCCGCGGGCACCCGTACGCGAGGCGTATCTCGTCGGACCGGCAGAGGCGCCGCATGAAGAACTGATGACCCGACTGATCATCCCCGTCCAGGAGAGCACGACATGACCCAGGTAATAGACATCGATGCCCGCGGTATGCAGCACTGCGAGACGACAGCGCTGGGGGTGTTGTTGCGGCACCAAGGACTGCATCTGTCCGAGCCCATGCTGTTCGGCCTCGGCTCTGGTCTGTCCTTCATCTACTGGGACGGCAAGAACATGGGCTTCCCCTTCCTCGGGGGACGGGTCAAGCCCTTTGACCTCACCAGAAACCTGGCCACCGGACTCGGGCTGGAGCTCCTGGTTCAGGAGACCACCTCCCCGCGCAAGGCATGGGGCAACGTGGTGGCCTCCATCGACGCCGGCCGCCCGGTCGGGCTGCAGCTCGACAGCTACTACCTGGACTACTTCAGTTCTAAGGTCCACTTCGGTGGCCACGTCGTAGCCATGTACGGCTACGACGACCACAACGCCTACCTGGTGGACACCGACCAACAAGGCGGAGCGGTATCCACCAGCCTGGCGGGCCTCGCCCAGGCCAGGGGCGCGCGTGGCCCGATGACCGCCAAGCACCGCTCCTTCACGCTCACCGTTCCTAGGAACCCGCCCTCCCCGCAGGGCCAGATCATTCCCGCCATCACGGCCTGCGCCGACGCCTTCCTCAACCCGCCCATTGCCAACCTCGGTCACCGGGGCGTGGAGAAGGCAGGCAAACTGGTGCGTACATGGCTCCAGCGCACCGATGCCCCGCAGCGGGACCTGCCGCAGGCCGCCCGCTTGATGGAGAAGGCCGGCACCGGAGGTGCCCTGTTCCGTAATCTCTACCGCGACTTCCTCGCCGAATGCACCGATCTGCTCGACAGCAGCCATCTGCGCACCGGCCACACGCTGTACACCGAGGCAGCCGGTCTGTGGACGGAAGCGGCAGCACTGATCAAGAAAGCTGGCGAATCGGGCAATGTGCAGTGCCTCGTCCAGGCCGGCTCGATCCTCGGCGATCTTTCACGGATAGAGCGAGAGGCCATGCAGGCGCTCAGCTGCCTGGGGAGTGAGACCACGAGAGGGATCCGACCCTGACGGCCGTCAAGCAACCTTGGCGAGCTCAAGCCATCAACACATCATCGTTGGGCAGGGGCCCGCAGGGGCCTGTTGTGCGGCCATCGGCTGCGGCAGGGGTACTTGCGTCGTACTCGATGCCACCCGTGGGGTGCACCGGCGAAGAGGACCGTCTTCGACATCGGTCAGCCCCTCGTCCGTGAGAACGGATGCTGCGGGCCACCCGGGCAATGGCCCACGCGGCCGGGGGACTCGGCCGACTGAGTCGGTCGAGTCCACTGCCGTCCGCGCCTGCCGGCATGCCGCCGGAGCCCTGAACCGGACGCTTCGAAGCGGTGCGTCAAGGCAGGCCAGGGTCCAGGTCGCGGCCGATCTGCCTGGGAGCGTGGTGCCGATCACCGGCCACGCCCCCGCACGTGGTCCCTGGCAGGCTGGACCGGGCGCCGAACTCACCAGGGACCGCGAACGGACCTGAACAGAATGCCTAGAGACCTGCGGGTTCCGTGCGGCGCAGGCCGTGGGACGCGACGAGATGGGCGCTGCCGTCCGCCAGGCTGTAAGTGAGGCCCACTACCGCAGTGTTTCCGGCCGAAACCTGTTCCGCCAGCACCCTGGAGCGTTCGAGGAGCAGGTCCACGGTGTTGCGGGTGTGTGCCGCGATGATCTCACCGTTGTCGGTGAGACCGGCGGCGCGGGCGGCAAGCACGCTCGGCGTGACGCGCTCGATGACATCGCGTACGTACCCGTCCGCAGTCACTCCGTCCTCGACGGCGCTGCGGGTGGCGGCCACCGCACCGCACGCGTCGTGACCGAGGACGATCACCAGCGGGCAGTTCAGCAGGCCCACGCCGTATTCGATGCTGCCGAGAACCTCGGGCCCCGCCACATGTCCGGCCGTGCGCACCACGAACAGGTCTCCCAGGCCGCGGTCGAAGATGATCTCGGCGGCGAGGCGGGAGTCGGAGCAGCCGAAGAGCACCGCGAAGGGCTGCTGCACCGAGGTCAGTGCCGCACGCCGGGCCGCGTCCTGATTGGGATGCTCCGGGGTGCCGGCGACGAACCGCCGGTTGCCGTCCATCAGCAGATTGAAGGCACCGTCGGGAGTCAGGTTCGAGTCATCAGCCATGGCCCCAGGTTACGCGGTGAGCGAGCACTGAGCTCCAGCGGACAGGCCATACGGGAGTCCGGATACGGCAGGTCTCGCTGCCGCCCGGCGAACAGCGGGCACGTGGGAGTGCCCCCGACAGCAGAAGCCGCGAGGGGCCGAGCAGCCGTCCGGACGACTGGACGGAGCCGGCCGGCAGCCGACCCGGTGACCGGAGCGCCTCCTGGACGCGGGGCCGACGAAGCCTGTCCGTCAGTGGCAGGAGCCGCCCCGAATGCGCGGGCGACGCCCTTTCTCCGGTGTGCCTACGCGTCTGCATCATTGGCACGGGACCGCTCGATCGCCAGGCGCAGCGTGTGCAGCCCACGGCGGGAGTGGCTCTTCACGGTGCCCAGAGGCATGCCGGTCCGTTCGGCGATCTGGACCTGGGTCAGATCCTCGTAGAAGGCCATGCACAGCACTTCCTGCTGGCGGCGGGGCAGTTGCGACAACCCGTCCACCAGCAGCACCTGCTCCAGAACCGCATCGGTTGCCGACTCGCCGGGCCGGGAGACATCGACGAGAAGAGATACGGAGTCGACCAGAGCCAGACGCCTTGTCCGGGCCGCGAGCGCGTCGACGATCTTACGGCGGGTGATTCCGACCAGCCAGGCGCCGAGCGCGCCACGCTCCGGTCGGAACCCCTCGCGGCCGCGCCACGCGCCGATGAACACCTGCTGTGTGACGTCCTCCGCCTCTTGCGTGTCACCGAGTGAGCGGTTCGCCATGGTGTGGACCAGGGCCCCCCATCGCCGATAGATCGCCGCGAACGCCGCCTCGTCCGAGGCATGAAGGCCACGGGCCAGCTCCTCTTCGTTCCGCGTCGTCTCCACCGGTGGCGTGAGAGCCGCGGCAGATCGCGTTTTCGTCGTCATGGCCAGGTTCCTCTTGCCGTGCATCATCTGCGGGAACGGAAAGACGTCGGCCGAATCGCGCCGGTACCTGGAGGCCGCGACGACCGGCCGCACAACATCCATGGTTGGACGCACAAACGATGCAAGCAACACGCGTCGTTTGTGCGTCGTACGGTGGGAAATATGGATGTGAAGGACGACGGCGACGGCCGGGACCCGCGCACGGACGGCGGGCTGACCACGGGCGAGGTGGCCAGGCGTCTCGGGGTTGCGCCCACCACGGTCCGTTCATGGGACCGCCGCTACGGGCTCGGTCCCGACACGCACACCAGCGGCCGGCACCGACGCTGGACCACCGCGGACCTGGCGCGGCTCGAACGGATGTGCTCGCTGACCGCGACCGGCCTGCCGCCCGCCGAGGCCGCACGCCTCGCGCTCAGCGGCACTTCATCGGCGGTGCTTCCGGCCTCCCGCGCCCCGTCACGGTCGCCGGTCCCTGGTCACAGCCGGGCCGGCAGCGGTCTCAGGCTCGGTGACGCGCGCCGGGAGTGCAAAGGGGTGGCTCGTGCCGCACTGCGGCTCGACGCGGCCACGCTGGACCGGCTGTTGCTGACCGCGATTGCCGAGCATGGCCTGGTCAACGCCTGGACAGAGATCATCGTGCCGACGCTCCAGGCGGTCGGTCGCAAATGGGAGAGCTCGGGCGAGAGATATGTCGAGGTCGAGCACTTCCTCTCCTGGCACATCTCCGGTGCACTGCGACGCAGCGCACCCCCCGTACCTCCTGAAAGCACCGGAGCCACGACGGTCCTCGCCTGCATGCCCGGCGAGTACCACACGCTGCCCCTCGAAGTCCTGACCGCCGCCCTGACCGAACGCGAACTGCCGGTACGCATGTTCGGTGGCGCCTTGCCGGCCGAGTCACTCGTCGCGGCGGTGCGCAGAACCGGCCCGGCGGCGGTGGCGCTGTGGGCACAGTCCCGCACCACCGCCAGTTGGCCACTCGCCCAGCATGTGGCTGCGATGGAGTGGGGTGTGAGGGGCGCCCGAAGGAAGCCGGTGGTGCTGATGCTGGGCCCGGGCTGGGCCGGCCGGGCCATCTCCGGTCTGCGGCGACCGTCGGCGCTGGCGGACGCGGTCGCTGTCCTGGAATCGGTTGTGGTGACGTGATACGCGTTCTGTGAACCGGTCGGAATGGCAGGCCGCCGTCTCCTGTGCGACACGGCCGTGGACTCGACGGGTGAGGCCCGAGGCGTCCCGCCACGTGCTCGGCGCCGCGGGCCGCGCACAGCCGTACTCGGGCAGTGGCCCACAGGAAGGAAGCTCACGGACAGACGATCCGCTGCGTGATGAAAAGGAGAGAGGCATGCGCACCAGTTGTCGAGAAGGCTCGGAAATCGTGGTCGTCGGTGCGGGTCTCGCCGGTCTCGCCTGCGCCCTCGACCTGTGCTGTGCGGGCCGACGGGTGGTTCTGCTGGAGGCAGGAGACGGGCCGGGCGGACGGATGAGAACGGACCGGCACGAGGGATATCTGCTGGACCGCGGTTTCCAGGTGTTCAACACCTCCTACCCCCAGGCGAAACGCCGACTCGACCTTCGACGGCTTCGCCTGCGGCCCTTCACGCCAGGCGTCATCGCGCACACGTCGCGAGGGCCGATGCGCTTGAGCGATCCCACCCGGCACCCGACCGGGACAGGCGTGCTGCAGGCCGCGCGCGCCGTCGGGGTGGGCGATCTGGCCGCGCTGGCGGCACTCACCGCACAGGACGTCCTGCTGCCCGCGGTCTGGCTGAAACGGCGCAAGGATCGCCCGACCTCGGCGGCACTGGCCGCGGCAGGACTGTCGGACGACCTGGTCGAGCGAGTCCTGCGGCCGTTCCTGTCCGGGGTGTTCCTGGAGGACCGGCTGGAGACCTCCGCCCGCTTCTTCCATCTGGTGTGGCGAAGCATGATCAGAGGGACTCTCTGCCTTCCCGCCGACGGTATCGGCCAGCTGTGCCCGCACAGCTGGCCGCCGCCCTGCCCGAAGGAGTGCTGCGGCTGGAGACAACTGTCGCCGAGGTGACCACTGCAGGCGTTCTCCTGACTGACGGCCGAGAGGTACCGGCCGCGAGCGTTGTGGTTGCGACGGACGCCGCCGCGGCAGCCCGTCTGCTGCCAGGGCTGCCAGTGCCGGAAGGACGCACGGTCACCACCTACTACCACGCGACCGGCACCGCGCCGTTGGCCGAACCGACGCTGATGGTGGACAGCGCCGGAGTGGTGCTGAACACCTGCGTACTTTCCGAGGTGGCGCCCACCTACGCACCGCCGGGCACCGCTCTGGTCTCCACGTCCGTTCTGGGGGCCGACCTGCCTGGTGCGGCCGCAGCGGTGCGCGGGCGCCTCGCCGAGTTCTACGGACGGGACACGAGCGACTGGACGCAGCTCGCCGCACGCACTGTCAAAGGGGCGTTGCCCGCGATGCTGCCGCCCTGGCAGCTCAGCCGCACGACCCGGTTCGGTACGGGCAGGTACGTGTGCGGGGACCACCGGGCGACAGGATCGGTGCAGGGCGCGCTGGCGTCGGGCACGCGCGCCGCACGGGAGGTACTCGCCGACCTGGCACGAGGGTGACTCTGCGACGCCGCGTCGATCGCATCCACAGGCCACCGATACTGCGAAGAGATGCTGACGGAGAAGACCTGTGAACCCCTCAGCCCGGAGTAAGACGTGAAGATCAGCGATGCTCGTGTCCCGGTGGCCGGTGCCACCGACACCCTCGGCGGTGCGTTCCTCGCCGGACTGGTGGCCGGGGACGCGCGTCCGGCACTCGCAGGGCGCGACGCCGGCCGGCCGCGGAGAGCCGCACGGGACTGTCCTCGCGCGCCCGTCCTCACCCGCGACGCGTATGTCCCTGACTCCCGCGCCCGCACGGCACACGATGCCTCGGCTGTCCTTGATGGCCCGGACGCAGTCGTCGTCGCTTCCGGGGTGCTGGCGTCCGGCACCGCGGACGAGGGAGGTGAGCAGGGCATGAAACATTCGTTGACGGTCAACGCCCTCGCCCCCGCCGAGTTACTCCGTACCGCGCCCGGGGCCCTTGCACCCGGATCGGTGATCGCCGCTGTCACGGCCTTGGTGGCAGGGCGGCCCCGGCGGAACCCGGCCGACCACAGCGCGTCCGAGGCAGCGGACCACAGCGCGTCCGAGGCGGCGTCGAGCGCCTGGCTCCGTGCAGTGCGCCGCGAGAAACGGAGCACCGGTGCTCGAGTGCTCGACATCTGCCCGGTACCCCTGGAAACCGGTTTCGCGGGCCGAGCCGTCGCAGGCACGGCCGCACCCATGCCTCCCGGGGGCGACCCGCGCCAGGTCGCTGGAACCGTCGCGGACGCACTGGAGACGGACGCCGGGCTGCTGCGCACCGACCCTCATGGAACACCCACCGTCGAAGGGCGGGCCCGGTGACCGTGCCCGGACATACGGTCGGCAGGTCCGATGTGGTCATCGTCGGTGGCGGAGCGGCGGGCCTCAGTCTCGCCCACTGTCTGGCGGAGAGCGGCGCCGTCACCTTCATTCTCGTGGAGCCGCCGGACGGACCGCGGCGCCCGCCGGAACGGACCTGGTGCTACTGGGAGCGGGGCACGGGCGGCTTCGACGAGGCGGTTCACACCTCATGGCCGCTGCTGCGGATCCATGGCACCGACGGCGACGAGCTGACCGTGGACCCCGCCCCGCTGAGCTACCGCATGCTCCGGTCCACGGCATTCGAACGGCTGGTGCACGCCCGGGTGGCCCGTTCACCCGGTGGACGTATCCTGCGCGCCACGGCGGACATCGTGCGCAACACGGCCGGCGGTGCGGAAGCCCGATGTACGACCCCCGACGGCCGGACGCTCACACTGGGTGCCCGCCACGTCTTCGACTCGCGCCCCCGGCACACCCTGCCACCAGCACGGACACAACTGGTGCAGCACTTCCGCGGCTGGTTCGTGCGCACGGACACAAAACGGTTCGACCCGGCGGTCGCCGAACTCATGGACTTCCGCGTTCCGCAGCCGCGGCACGGGCTCGCCTTCGGCTACACCCTGCCGCTGGCGCCGGACCGGGCGCTCGTCGAGTACACGGAGTTCTCCCGGACCCCGTTGCACACAGCGGTGTACGACGCGGCCCTGACCAACTACAGCCGCGACATTCTGAAACTCGGTGCGTTCACCGTGGAGTCGACGGAGCAGGGTGTCATCCCGATGACGGATGCCCGCTTCGCCCACCGGATCGGGCCCGCCGTCTTCCGGATCGGAGCCGCAGGCGGTGCCACCCGCCCGGCCACCGGCTACACCTTCGCCGCCATCCAACGACAGAGCCGGGCAATTGCCGCAGGCCTCCACGACGGCCACGTCGTCGTGCCGCCACCGCACGGGGGACGGGCACGCGCCATGGACGCGGTGCTGCTGCGAGCCCTGGACACCGGGCGCATTGACGGCCCCGACTTCTTCACCGGCCTCTTCCGCCGAGTCCCACCGGAGCGCCTGTTGAGGTTCCTCGACGGCGACACCTCACCCTGGGAGGAGTGGGGCATCGGCCTGCGCACCCCGATCGGCCCCATGATGCGGTCCGCCATCGAACTCCCCTTCCTGCCCCGCCGTTTCCACCCCGTCCCACGCATGGGAGGCAACAAGCGATGACACTGCTGCGCGACCACGACCTGGCACGCGCCTTCGACCACGCCTCGGGCACCTACGACCGGCTCACCGCCTTCAACCCCGGCTACCGCACCGACCTCCTCCGCTCGGCGCGCCGCCTCCGGCTGCCCGGTGACGGAGCCGGACTGCACGTCCTCGACCTCGGTTGCGGAACCGGCGCCTCCACCCGGGCCCTGCTGCGGACCGCGCCTCGTGCCAGGATCACCGCGGTGGACGCCTCGTCCGGGATGCTGCGCCGTGCGCGGGCCAAACCGTGGCCGGCCCGGGTGCGCTTTCTCCACCTGGCTGCGGAGGAAGTGGCGGCGGCGCAGGCAGGCCCCTTCGACGCCGTGTTCGCCGCCTACCTGTTCCGCAACGTCACCGACCCCGACGCAGTCCTCGAAACCGTCCGCACCCGCCTGTTGCGGCCGGGGGGACGCCTCGCCGTGCACGAGTACAGCCTCGCAGGCTCGCCGGCGTACCGCGCCCTGTGGACGGCGGTGTGCCGCGGCGTCATCATCCCGGCCGGCACACTGAGCGGCGATCAGGCCCTCTACCGTCACCTGTGGCGCAGCGTCCTCGACTTCGACACCGCGCACGCGTTCATCACCCGTCTCAACAGTGCGGGGTTCGCCGACGTCCGCGTCATCCCGGTCGCCGGATGGCAGACCGGCATCGTGCACACCTTCCTCGCCCGAACCCCTGGCTTCACCCCCGCGGCGGCCGGAGGCGTCCTGTGAACGCCCGCGACCGGGCCGCCCGGCGAGGCCGGGACCGCAAGGCCGAGCGATGGGTGCCCGCTCCGGGCCGGGAGCGTTTCGCGCGCGAGGACGCTCCCGCTGTCGCGGTGGTCGGCGGCGGCATCGCCGGTCTCGCCGCGGCCACCCTGCTGGCCGAGCGAGGCGCCCGCGTCACCCTCTACGAACGCGACGAAGTACTCGGCGGCCGACTCGCAGGTAAGCGCGTCCGCCTGGCCGACGGTTCCGAGGCCACCATGAGCCGCGGCTTTCACGCCTTCTTCCGGCAGTACTACAACCTGCGTGGCCTGCTGCGGCGGACCGACCCCGGACTCGACCGCCTGAGGCCTCTGCCCGACTATCCCCTCAGACACAGCAGCGGACTGACCGACGGTTTCGCCCGCGTTCCCCGGACACCGCCCTTCAGCGCGCTCGGATTCGTCGCCCGGAGCCCGACCTTCGGCTGGCGCGACCTTGCCGCCATGGACGCCAAGGCGGCGCTTCCACTCCTCGACGTCCGGGTGCCCGAGGTCTACGACCGGTTCGACACGGTCAGCGCGACCGAATTCCTGGAACGTGTCCGATTTCCGCAAGCGGCGCACCATCTGGCGTTCGAGGTGTTCTCACGCAGCTTCTTCGCCGACCCGCGTGAACTGTCCGCCGCGGAACTCCTGCTGATGTTCCACATCTACTTCCTCGGCTCCGCGGAGGGCCTGCTCTTCGACGTGCCCGCCGAGCCCTTTCCGCAGGCCCTGTGGGAGCCGCTCGGCGACTACCTCCAGCGCCTCGGGACGACCGTGCGCACCGGCACGCCCGCGCGCGGCGTGCACCCGCATGACGAGGGGGGAGTACGGGTGCTGACCGACACCGGCGAACACCTCTACGACGGGGCGGTGCTCGCCCTCGACCCCGGAGCCCTGCGCGGTCTTGTCGCGTCGTCGCCCGGGCTGGGTGATCCCGCGTGGCGGCACGATATTGCCGCGTTGCGGACCGCCCCGCCCTTCCTCGTCTCCCGGTTCTGGCTGGACCGCCCGGTTCACACAGACCGCCCCGGATTCCTCGGCACCAGCGGCTACGACGGTCTCGACAACATCAGTGTCCTGAGTCACTACGAGGGGGAGGCCGCCCGTTGGGCCGCCCGGACCGGCGGCTCGGTGGTGGAACTGCATGCTTACGCCGTCGCCGCCGATGCCGCACCGCAGACGGTGCAGAACCGCCTGCTCGACAGCTTGCACCGGGTCTTTCCCGAGACCCGGGACGCACGGATCGTGGACGCCCGGCACGAGTGGCGCTCCGACTGCCCGCACTTCCCTGTCGGCTCGTACCGGCGGCGGCCCCCGGTGCTGACCCCCCACCACCGAGTGACGCTCGCAGGCGACGCGATCCGCTGCGGGCTGCCCGTCGCCCTCATGGAACGGGCGGCCACCACCGGGTTCCTTGCCGCTGGGGTTCTCCTCGCTCAATGGGGAGTTCGAGGGCAGATGCTCTGGACGGTGCCCAGGGCCGGGCGTTCACCCGTGTTGCGGGCTCTGGCGGCATGGGCACCAGCCTGATCGGCCTACGCCCGCCGTGGTGCGGTCCGGCTGTACGCCCTGGCAGCCGGGCCGCGGGAACCCCGCCGCACACGTCGGTCCTCCTGCCGTGGCGGGTTCATCCGGGGAAGCGGCCTGCGCGGCGCAGTGCCCAGCGACGTTCGGCGTAGGCGAGGTCGTCGCGCCAGAGCCGGGCGGCCGTCCGGCGCATCAACGGGCGCAGGGCGGGTGCGGCTGCGCGAGCCAGCGCGAATCCCCTCCGGTCCGAGGCCGCGACGATCGCTTCGATCACCGCTGTCCTCGGTGCTGCGTCGCTCTCGCCGGTCAGTGGTGTCGCGTGCGTTTCCACCACGGACGTAGAGCCCTCACCTTCCGTGATGCGCATGACGACCGTGCGTGGTCCGGGCGCGGTGAACTCCGCCCGGACCGGAACCACCAGGCGGTCGGTCACCCGGAAGGAGACGTCCACGACGAAGGCGTCGTCCTCGTCACCGAGTGGCGGCCGAGTCACTGTCAGGTCCAAGAACGCGTAAGGGTGGAGCCACGAACCGTGCCAAGGGTCGAGACGGTTGGCAATCACATCCTCCGGTTCGCACCGTCCGACCGACGTGAACACGGCATCCACCCCGCTGCCCGCCGCGGGCCGTACCGGTACCACGGGACGCTCGGACGGCTCCTCACCGCCGACCGTGTCGAGCCGCAGCCACACGAGCACGCCGTCGTCATGGACCGGGTACGGGTCCCAGCCCGCGAACGAATTGCCGTCCAGGGCCAGACCGTGCCAGTGACACACCAGCGCGCCGCACACCACCCGGCTGTCGCGCAGCGGCGCACCGAGATGCGGGCAGACGCCCGGCCCCGCGTGCAGCTCACCGCTCTCCGACCGCCACACGACAGCCTCTACACCGCCCACCGTCCTGCCGTGGGGACGGCCACCGCAGCGCACGTCCCGGGAAGCACCGACGACGAACCAGTTGCCGGACGGACGGGCCGAAGCCCGCTTGAGCACGTCGGAGATCAGCGCCGGACGTGCCTCACGCCAAGTCGGCTTCTGTGTCGCCCAGCCCGAGGGCCGGCGACGCCGCAACGGAGACACCCAGTGGGCCCGGTTCACTCGTCCGCTCACTGCACAGGTCCTTCCATCGGAACCGTGGCGCCGTTGGTGGAGGGCGCCCGGTGTGTGACGCGGGCGCGCCACCGCGCATGTGCGATGCGTACCACTCCGGCAGCGGCCGTGGCCGCCCGGCGCCCGCGTGGCACCACCGCGCGGCGATGCAGCACCGCGTAGTCCTTATCCGCGATCGCGTCGAGGATGCCGCTGTAGAGAGTGAACGCGGCGTGAATGCAGGGCCGTGTTCGCGGATCGAGCATGGCGATGCCCGGCTCCGCCAGCCGGTACACCCTTCTCGTCATGGCCTCCGCGGTGACGAGCGCAGCTCGGATCCGCGGATCACGGCGGCCCGTACGACGGCTCCACTGCAGCAGCGGCCGGTCCACGCCGTGGGCTGCGAGCAGGTCGGCCGGCAGATACACACGGCCCCGGTCCAAGTCCTCGCCCACGTCCCGCAGAAAGTTGGTCAGCTGGAACGCCACTCCGAGGGCCACCGCATGCGGCGCTGCCTCCTCACGGGGTACGACTGTGCCGAGCACCGGCAGCATCTGCAGGCCGATGACCGCTGCCGAGCCGTGCATGTAGGCCTGTAGATCGCGATAGGTCGGATAATCGGTGACGTGCAGGTCATTGCGCATCGAGACCAGGAAATCGGCGAAGAGCGAGTGTCCGATGCCATAGCGCGCGGCTGTGTCGGCGACGGCCCGGACGACGGGTTCGGCTCCGCGGCCTGAAAGCAGTCCGCGCTCCAGGTCGCTCTCCAGGCACCGCAGCAGACGGTCACGCTCCGCCGGACTCCGTGTCCGGTCCAGGTCGTCCACGATGTCGTCGGCCCAGCGGGCGAAGCCGTACAGGGCGTGCACCGCGGACCGGTGTTCCACGGGAAGGAGACGGGTGGCCAGGAAGTACGTCTTGCCGTGGCGGGCGTTGAGCTTCCGGCACCGGGTGTAGTCGGCGCGTAGAGCCGGGTCGGTGATCCCGGCGGCGTCCAGTTCACGATGGGTCATGGCCGCCTTTTACGGTGGGGGCGGCACGTGCCACGCGCGATGCAGGACGGACGTGCGGGATGCGCGGTCCTCGGGCGCCGCCCGTGACGCGTGCGGCAGCGAGCTTGCCGCTGATGAGTACCGTCGGCACTCCGACTCCGGGGGTCGTGCCGCAACCCGCCAGTACGACGTTCTCCAGGTGCCTCACCAGGTTGTGCGGCCGGAAGGGACCGGTCTGGGCGAAGGTGTGGGAGACCGAGAAGGGGCTGCCGGCCGCATGTCCCTGTGACGCCCAGTCCAGTGGCGTCACCAACAGTTCCTCCTTGACGCTGTCCGCGAAACCGTCCAGACCGCGCCGCTCCAGCTCGGCGACGAGACTGTCACGGTAGCGGGGGCCCAGGTCTCTCCAGTCCGTGGCGGAGGGGCCCACCTCCGTGTTCGGGCAGGGAGCCAGGACGTAGTGGAGGTGTCTGCCGGATGGTGCCAGGCCGGGATCATGTGTCGTAGGCCGGGTGATCAGCAGCGACGGGTCGCTCATCAGCCGCCCCGAGCAGGTCAGTTCGTGAAAGGTGCGTTCCCACGCCGCGCCGAAGGAAAGTGTGTGATGCGCGAGGCCAGGCCAAGTGCGGTCGGTTCCGGCGTGCAGGACGACGGCTGACGGTGAGTGACGTAGACGTACCGGGCGCCGTGGAATGCGCCCCAGTAGCTGGTGCGCGGCAGGCAGCTCACAGGTAAGCACCACCACGTCGCACGCAATTCGCTCGCCCGAGGCCAGCCGTACGGCACTGACCCGGCCCGCCGAGCGTTCCAGCGCCGTGACCTCGCTCGACCAGCGGAAGTCGGCACCCGCGTCGGCCGCCGCACGGGCCATCCCGAGGGGCAGTGCGTGCATCCCGCCCTTGGGGAACCAGACGCCGGCGACGGTGTCCATATAGGCGATGACCGCGTAGGCCGCGAGGGCCCTGGCCGGCGCGACTCCCGCGTACAAGGCCTGGAAGGAGAAGACCCGGCGCAGACGGGGGTCGGCTAGGAAGCGGCCGATACGCCGGTCCAGTCGCCCGAAGCCGCCCAGGGCCGCGAGGCGGGCCAGGTCCGGGTGCAGGAGCTGGAACGGGGAGTCGAAGTTCGTGTCGATGAAGCGTCGCATCTGCGCCCGGTACAACCGCCTCAACCAGTCCCGCAGTTCTCGGTATCCGGCTGCCTCGCCCGGTCCGGCGAACCGCCTGACCTCGTCCTCCATCGCCTCTCCGTCGGTGTGGACATCGAGTGAGCTGCCGTCCGCGAAGCACGCCCGGTAGGCGGGGTGCAGGGCCGTCAATTCGATGTGACGGTCCAAGCTGTCGCCCACGGCGGCGAATGCCTCGTCCGCCAGATGCGGCATGGTCAGCACAGTGGGCCCCGTGTCCACCTCATAGCCTCCGAGGCGAACGCGGCCGGCCCGGCCGCCGGGGCCGGCGTCGCGTTCGATCACCGTCACCCTGCGTCCTGCACCCAGCAGATGCAGAGCGCCGGCCAGACCTGACAGCCCCGCACCCACCACGACGACGTGATCCGTCGGCCCCGGTACGGTCCTCACACCGGCCCCCCGGAGCACTTCGACGTCGGGCCCGATACGCGTTCGACCAGCGCGGCGAACTCCCGTCCCACGAGGGGCTCCGCACCTGCCCGGTCGAAATGCCGCAGGCTCGCCGCTGCCAATTCGCCGATCTTCGCTTCCACAACGGCCCGCGCGCCGGTCCGCTCCAGCACCGTCCGCATACGCCGTACGGCGTCGTCCGACAGCGGGGCCGTGCCCGGCTTGAGCGTGTCCGCTGCTGCCTCGTCACCGGAGGCGTCGGCGAGACCGCGGCCCACGGCGAGCAGGTAGGTGAGCTTGCGCGTCCGCAGGTCGTCGTCGGCGGGCTTGCCGGTCAGGTCCGGGTCGCCGAAAGCGCCGAGCAGATCGTCGCGAAGCTGGAAGGCAAGACCGGCACACCGTCCGGCGGAGCGCAGCGTCTTCGTGAGCGAGGCGTCGGCCCCGCTCAGGGCCGCTCCCAGAGCGAGTGGGCGCTCGATGGTGTACAGGGCGCTCTTGAGTGTGGCGATGGCCAACGCCTCCTCGAGTCCGGCCGATCCGGTGGCCTGCGCCCGGAGATCCCGGTACTGACCGGCGACCATCTCGGTGCGCATCGACTGCCACTCCCGGTGCAGCCGGATACCGTACGGCGAGCCGAGTGCCGCTTCGGTCAGCAGGTCGTCCGCCCAGGCCAGCGCGAGATCGCCGGCGAGTACCGCGGTCGAGGACGCGAAAGCTCTGGATGGACCGTTCATCTGCGCTGCCAGATGCATGCGCGCGAATTCCACGTGCATCGCCGGTGCGCCCCGGCGCAACGACGACCCGTCCATCACGTCATCGTGTATCAGTGCGCACGCCTGGACCAGTTCCAGGGCCGCTCCCGTGCTCACGACCGCCGCGATGCCACCCGCACCGCCCGCTGCCCGCCACCCGCACCACACGAAAGCCGTACGCAGCCGCTTCCCGCCGCGCCGGACAAACGCCGATACGCGCTCGGCCACCTCCCGTGCGAAGACGGGATCCGTCTCATGGGCCCGGCACAGAATTTCGTCGAGGATCCGCCCGAGCTCCACCTCGACGGCACGTACGACGTCGCGGGTGAGCGGATCGTCGGCCGACCCGGCCGGTTCGGCAACAGCGGGCCGCAGTCCCAGCATGGACACCCCCTTCTCACTCTTGGTCGACTGCACACCGGCACTTCTGTCGAGGGTCCTGGGCCGGATGCACTGATCCATGCCCGTGTGTGCGTGGGATCCGGGAGCGGTCACCCCACCGGGCCATCGGCAGCGCGGTCATGGCGGCGCGTCACCCCGTGCGCGTTCCCGTCGAAGCGCCTCGTCCAGGTCACCGATCCGGTCGAGCCGATACATGGGCCGGGCGGTGCGGTCGTTGTGGCGCAGCCGGCCGCGGCGGTGGTCGAGAAGCGCCCAGTAGCCGGCCGTGCAGGGGCGGGCATGCACACCCGTCCGGTCGCCGGTCCGGCAGCGGCACGGTCCGCACGAGTCGCTCATACGATTCACGCAGGCGTCGCCCGACGTGTAGTGCTTCGTTGTCGTCCGGCCGCCGTCGGCGTACTGGGCCATGCCGATGACATGGGGGTCATGACCCAGCCGTATCCAGTCACGCAGCGGTGGGACCAGTCCGTGACTGCGGCCGGGTCCCGGCCCCGCTTCAGGGGCGGCAGTCCGCGGAATCGACCGTCCGGCGGCGTCTGCCTGTCCGGCGCAGCCGGGTGCCGCCGTGCTCGTTCCCCCACGTGGCGAAGCCGCTCATCGGCATCATGAAGCCTCGCGCGGGACCCACGGTGACCCGGGGCACGGAACGCACCAGCCGGGCGGTGAGGAAGGCCTGCCGATCGGCCGCGTCGAAGCCGACCGCGTGCACCCCGGAATCGCGCACAAACAACGGAACCACCTCGTCCGCCGCTCGCAATGCGGCGTGCAGCGGCGGCTGGTCGCGCAGACGCAGGCCCGAGGTGAACAGGACGACCGCGACAGTCGGATCGCCACTCCTGATGCCGTGATGCGAGGCTCTGTCCGCTACTGCCGAACTCTTCGCCGCCCCCGGCGTGTCGGATGCAGTCGGCGGGCTACACGACGGTCCGGGTGCCCTTGCCTGCGGCGTGGGCGATGTTGCGGGCCATGCCCCCGAAGACGACGGCGTGGAAGGGGGAGACGGACCACCAGTAGGCGTGGCCGAGCAGCCCGTGAGGATGGAAGAAAGCGCGTTGTCGGTAACGCGTGTGCCCCCCGTCGTCCGTCTCGACGTACATCTCCAGCCAGGCCGGGCCCGGTAGCCGCATCTCCGCGCGCAGTCGCAGCAGCCGTCCGGGCTCGATCTCCTCGACCCGCCAGAAGTCCAGCGAGTCGCCGGCCCGCAGGTGTTCGGCGTCGCGTCGTCCACGGCGCAGGCCAACCCCGCCGACGAACCGGTCCAACCAGCCACGGACCGCCCAGGCCAGAGGGAAGGAGTACCAGCCGTTGTCGCCGCCGATACCCTCGATCACCTTCCACAGGGCCTGAGGAGAGGCCTCGACAGGCAGATGACGCTCGTCTCTGTACAGGCTGCCGCCCGCCCAGTCGGGGTCCGTGGGCAAGGGATCGCTCGGTGCACCTGGCAGGGCCGCCGAGGACCAGCGTGTGGCGACCTGGGCCTCCCGCACCCGCCGTACCGCCAGGGCAAGTGCCTCGTCGAACGGCAACGGCCGTCCGGGAAGGTCGGGAACGTACCGGGCGATGTCATGTTCGTGGCAGACAACCTCGTGGCGCAGCGACTCGGTGAGCGGCCGGGCGATGGAGGCCGGGACAGGAGTCACCAGCCCGACCCAGTGGCTGGACAATCGGGGAGTGAGGACCGGCACCGGTACGATGATCCGCCGCGGCAGTGCGGCGACGGCGGCGTAGCGGCGCATCATCTCCTGGTACGTGAGAACGTCTGGCCCGCCGATGTCGAATGTCCGGTTGACGCCGTCCGGCATGCTTGCCGAGCCGACGAGGTAGCGCAGCACGTCTCGCACCCCGATGGGCTGCGTGCGGGTGTGCACCCAGCTGGGGGTGACCATGACGGGGAGACGTTCGGTCAGATACCGCAGCATCTCAAACGACGCCGATCCCGAACCGATGACGACCGCGGCCCGCAACACCGAGGCAGGCACAGGCGAGTCCAGGAAAATACGCCCCACTTCCGCCCTGGAACGCAGGTGCGGAGAAAGGGACTGCTCGGGCACGCCTCGCGGAGTGAGCCCGCCCAGGTAAACGATCCGCCGTACGCCGGCGGCGTGCGCCTGCTCGGCGAAAAGCCGCGCTGCGCGGCGGTCGGTTTCCTCGAAACCCGAGCCGGTTCCGAGCGCGTGCACAAGGTAGTACGCGACATCGATGCCGCGCAGTGCGACGGCCATCGACTCGGCATCCGTCACGTCCCCGCGCACGGCTTCGGCCTCCCCGGCCCAGGGGTGGTCACGCAGCTTGCTGGGGGTACGTGCCAGACACCGGACGCGGTGACCGGCCCCCAGCAGTTCCGGCACCAGACGTCCGCCGATGTATCCGGACGCTCCGGTGACCAGGCAACGCAGCCCTTCCGGACCTCGTTGCGTCCCGTCCTCTGCCATACCGTTCATGCGCTTCTCCCACCAGGAGACGCGGGCTGTGGCCCGAACCGACCACGCAACTACTTCGGGCGGACCGGCGCGCACGGATGCACAGCACGTTCCGGCGCGGGCTCGAGCAGCCCTTGCTCCCGGCGCGGACTTCGGGTTGCTCCTGTCGCGGGAGCCTGCCTGGTCGGCCGGGGCCGCCGGCGTCGAGCAGCCCGGTGGCCTCGAACCGCTCCGTGGCGGCGAGCCTCGGCAGCTCGCGCCGGGACAGCATCGTGACCACCGCGGCATGGCTGCCCGCACCAGTTGTGCCACGCTCATCCGCCAGGACACGTACACGGACGGACGTCGTCGTTGCACGGCAATGACCGAGCGGTCGGCCACATGCGCCACGAGGTACCCCTGCGCGTCGGCGGCGGCATGCGTCCGCCAAGCTCACGCGGCACCCGAACCGGTCTGCGTCGCGGATCATGTCCGTGTCCGTCCAGTTGATATGGGCGATCCCGGCACCCACGCGTCGACGGGCGGCCTCCGCCCGCAGCACGCGGGTGAACGAGTCGACGCCCGCCTTCGACGCGCAGTAGGAACTCGTCATCGGAGCGGCGCCGAAGGCCGACCGGCGGCACGAACTCATCATTCGGAGCGGCATCGAATGCCGACCTACGTCACGCCACGGGTCTCGGCGTGGCAGTGGCATCCAGGCCGCTTGCCTCGGCCTTCGTCCGGGACAGGGAACTCGGCCACCAGGCTCGGGGACCTATGTCGATCATTAGTGCCGGCACCAGGAGCGAGCGGACCACGAGAGTGTCGAGCAGCACACCGAAGGCCACGATGAAGGCGATCTGCACGAGAAATGCCAATGGGATGACCATCAGAGCGGCGAATGTCGCGGCGAGCACGACACCCGCGGACGTGATCACTCCGCCGGTAGTGGTCAGCCCGCGCAGCACACCCTGCCGTGGTCCGTGCACGAGCGCCTCCTCCCGCACCCGGGACATCAGGAAGATGTTGTAGTCGACACCGAGCGCCACCAGGAAGACGAACCCGTACAGCGGCACCGACGCGTCCGTACCGCTGAACCCGAGGAGGTGCTCGAAGACCAGCGTCGACACGCCGAGCGTCGCCAGGAAGTTGAGTGCGACGGTCGCTACCAGCAGGACGGGCACGAGCACGGAGCGCAGCAGCAGCACGAGAATCAGCAGAATGATGCCGAGCACGATCGGAATGATCAGGATGCGGTCCTCGGCCGCCGTCTGCTGGGCGTCATATTGCTGTGCCGTATAGCCGCCAACCAGCGCGTCGGCTCCTGGGACCGCGTGCACGTTCCCGCGCAACCGCTCCACGGTTTTCTTGGCGGCGTCGCTGTCCGCAGCGGCGTTCAAGGTGACGTCGATGCGCACCCGCCCGTCGACGACCAGCGGCTCGCCTGCTCCAGGTCGCCCCGAGGCGGAGACGGCGCCGACCGAGGCCACGCCCTCGGCGCTCCTCGCCGCGGCGGCCACCTGCCCGGCACGGTCGGCGTCAGTGATGATGACGGCCGGATTTCCGGAGCCGCCCGCGAAGTGCTTGCCGAGCGATTCCTGAGCGGACACGGACGGCGCGTCGTGCACGAAGATCTCGTCGAGCGGCACGCCCCGTGCAGACAGAGAGGGGGAGAGCGCTGCGAACACGGCCAGCACCAGCGCGGTGAGCAGCCAGACCCGTCGCGGTCGGCGGTTCACCGTCGCGGCGACACGGCGCCACACGCTGTGACCTTCCACAGTCGCGTCCGCGGCTTTCGGCAGGGAGGGCCAGTACGCGGCGCGCCCCAGCAGGGCCAGCACGGCGGGCAGAAAGGTGACCGTGGAAAGCACGGCGCAGACGATGCCGATCGCGCCCACAGGTCCTAGAGCACGGTTGTTCGTGAGATCGCTCGCGAGCAGGGCCAACAATCCGAGCGCGACGGTGCCCGCGCTCGCAGTGATCGCGCCGAAGGACCTGCGCACGGCTTCGGCCGCAGCCGCGGCCCGATCGCCATGCACGGCAAGTTCCTCGCGGAAGCGGGCGGCCAGCAGCAGGGCGTAGTCCGTTGCCGCGCCGATCACCAGGATGGAAAGGATGCCCTGCACTTGGCCGTCGACCCGGACCACGTCGCGGGCCGCCAGCGCGTAGACGATCGCACAGGCGAGACCTAGAGCGAAGACGGCACCGAGGATGATCATGAACGGCAGCAGTACGCTCCGGTAGACGAGCAGCAGAATCAACAGCACGGCCCCCAGGGCCACGCCCAGCAGCAGCCCGTCGATGCCCGAGAACGCGTGCGACAGGTCGGCCTGACTCGCTGCAGGGCCGGCGATCTGCGCCGTAGCGCCCGGTACACGCTTCGCCGCGTGAGCCACCTGGTCCAGGACCGTCGACAGATCGTCGCCGAGGTCCGGTTTCAGCTGCACGACGGCCTGCATGGCCTCGGCATCACCGGAAATCAAGGCCGGCGACGGACTGCCGACGACACCTGCGTTTCCTGCAAGTCCGGCCACGGCACGGGTTGCAGCTTTCTGCTGGGCTTCGGTGATCCGCTGCCCGTCCGTTGTCCAGACCACGATGGCCGGCAGTGTCTCGGACTGGTCGAACGCCTTACGCGCCTTGAGCACCTTGGTGGATTCGGCGCTCTGCGGCAGGAACGCGGCCTGGTCGTTGGTCGCGACATCGCCCAACTTGCCTGCAAAGGGCCCGAGCGCTCCGCCGATCCCCAGCCAGACGAACAGCAGAACGAGGGGTACGAGCCACCGTGCCCCGCGTGGTGTGGTTCTCATGAGCATCCCCAGCAGTAGGCGAAATGGCGAAGTGACTCACTGATCAAGTATCTCAATGATTGAGTGATCTTATAGTAGGGGCATGATCGGTTCCGGTGCGCCCTCTCCTCCGCCTGAAGACGACCCGACGGGGCTGCAGTCCTTCGCTGTCCTGCTGCGTCGAATGAACGGTGAGTTCAACCGCATCGCCCAGGAATTCGCCCAGGCACAGGGCCTGCATCTCACTGATGTGCAGGCCCTGATCGCCATCCTGGACGCCAACGCTCCTGCGTCGGAGGAAGCCATGACGCCCGGCCGCCTGCGCAAGCAGCTCAACCTGACATCCGGCGCGGTGACGGCCTGCCTCGACCGGCTGGAGCGCACGGGGCACATTCGGCGCGTGAGAGCGGCCGACGACCGTCGCGTGGTGCACCTGCACTATGCAGGGGCGGCCAAGGATCTGGCCAGGGACTACTTCCGGCCGCTGGCCCGCAGTACCGACGCTGCGCGTAGCCACTTCACCGCCGACGAACTAGCGGTTGTCGTCCGGTTCCTCGACGAGATGAACCGAGAGCTTGCCATCCTCCGTCGGGACTCGAACTGAAGTGATCACCGTCGTGGCGGCAGGCCTGCCGCCGGTGCAGCGGGCACTGCATCCGATGCGAACGTGACCAGCGAAGAAAGGGCATGAAGCTACAGGACGAACTCCCCGTCGATCACCATCTGGCCACCGTCTACCGCTACGGCGCAGGCTTCTGCGGCCTTGTCCTGCTCGCATTCGCCGGTCTGGGTTTCGCCGACGCTCTGAGACCCTTCGACACGGCCGGCGACACGATCGCAGGCATGACCACCAACGTCACGCTCAGCGTCATCTCCACCGTGGTCGGTCTGGCTCTGCTCACAGGAGCTGTGGTCGGCGGCAACTTCGCCTCCACTCTCAATATGACGGTCGGCGGACTGTTCGTTCTGAGCGGCTTCTTCCACACCTTCGTCCTGGACCGCCCCGCCAACTTCCTCGGCTTCGGCCTGATCAACGTGATCTTCAGCTTCATCATGGGGTTGGTCATTGCGACGTTCGGCATGTACGGCCGGGTCTCCAGCAAGCTCTCGCACGACAACCCCTACTGGCAGCGGAGGCATCCCGAACAGGCGGAACGGGAACGGGGGGCGGCAGCCGCCCTGCCAGTCGCCGTACGGAACCGGCGGGCGCCACGTCCTTCGAACCCGGTCGGTACGGATGAAGAAATATGACAGCAGTGCAGAAGCACGTGGTCATGTGCGTAAGGCTTTGACGGCACGGTGCCGAACGCCGCGGCCGGCTTGTCGAGGACGGCCTGCATCTGCGGTTCGCTGTTGGGCGGCTATTTGTCGAAGACCTTCTCACAGGCCGGGACGATCCCTTGCCCGTGATGAACGCATTTACTGTCGTCCAGACCGAGGAAGTACAGCCGCGTCGTCGATGCCGTACGAGTTCGATGCCGTACAAGCCGTCTTCCCGAGGCTCTTGGAGTGTCGGCCAGGGCTCGGCTCGTATGAACGAATCCACGTCATGGGGACCTGCCGCCCGAACCGTTCAGGCATCGCGCGAGATACGGGCGTGAGCCGGAAGGCGGTACGCAAACACGTTTCGGCGCCCGGTGGCCGAGCGACATCTGCGGCCGGTCGGGCAAGGACAGCCTTTCGAAAGGTGGCATTTCCATTCCCGACCACGCATTGAGCAGCATCGCCTCCGCGTTGCTTCTCCTTCCTGCCCTCGCGCTCTTTCTCCTTATTCGGTCCACCCGTAATCATTCCGCACGGCACGAACTCATTCTTTCCGCCTCCTACCTGCCCAGTGCCCTCGTTTTCGGCCTTGCCCATGAATACGTGCTCGGTAGCCTCCTCCTTTTTATTTCTGCTTGTGCTGCCGCGATCGCAGCAGGTGTGAACAGTGCAGCCCAGGAACAGCAATCTGACGAGACCACCGACCTCTTCGATCCCGATCGGGGACTCCTCGCGAGTCGACGGAACCGCAGGCCTGCGCCCCCGCGTGCCGGATCCCCCGGGCCACATGGTGGTGTTTATGACAAGGACCTGATCCAGGCCGATGCCGGCGGAACCGTCGCACCATCCGGCGAGGAGCGCCTCCACAGTGGGAGGTGGAGGCGCTGGAGCCGGTCGAATTCCAGCGCCTGATCCTCGACGCCGTCGTCCCGGGCTCGTTGCCGCAGGCATAGAGACTGCAGACTTTCGTCAGGACGCTGATGTCCGGCGGCGTGATGTGGGTCAGGTTGTGGATGTGGCCGAGACTGCGGGCGCCCATCTCCAGGACGAGGCAGTGGGTGGCGGTGGCGGCCGGGGTGAGGTGAGGGGCAGGCCGCCCGACTTCACCTGCCGTGAGTCGTACGCGGCCGGCTGGTTGATGCCTGCGGAGGGGTCCGGTATGTCGGCCAGTACCCTGCCGACGGCGCGGGTGAGTTCGCTGAAGGCCATCGGTTGCACGGCAACGCTCCTTCGTACGGGGGAGGGGACGGGGCTGTGCCGGGGGAGCGGCGGCGCCCCTGATCAGGTTGCGGGGGAGATCGATGCGTCACTCTCGGATGGTGCACCGCAGCCCAGGGGACGTGGGTCGAGGCCGATGCCGCGAGCGCCGTGGAACCGTTCGAACCGAGCGAGCGGCGTAGTGGCCCCGCAGGCGTGGCCGGGGTTTCTTGGAGACCGAGACCATGCGCCGGCCGGCCCCGGCTTCGTGCTTGGGGTGGTCCGTCGTCATGTACGCGCAGGCGTCGGCTCGCAACAGGTGGATGTCGAGGACGTACGCGGCGAATGGGTTGTGGGCCAGGCCGCGTATTCGTGTTCGTCGACCACGTACGCGCCGTCCTTGAACGCCCGGCCGAGCCCCCCACGGGTGGGGGTGCCGTCGCGGTGCAGGAGCGCTATCTGGAGGCAGACCAGGCCGTACGGGTGGCAAGCACCACGGGCCGTCCTCCTCCCGCGGCAGTCTGCCCGTCCGGGGCCACTTGGGAACGTCGGCCTGATCATGGCCCCCGGGGGTACTCGATGATGTCCTCGGACAGACTCGTGCAGGGCGAACTTGCCGGACGGCAGGTGCCGGCCGCCGTAGCCGTACGAGCCGCCGCGCCGGGAGAGCAGTACTTTGTCACGCGCGCGGACGCTGACGTGCCGAGGTCCGGACCGCGTGTCCGTTCAGTCAGGCGCTGTCATCGGTGGTACGCACCACGGTGGGTGTCTGGCGGAAGGTGTGCTGGACGGCGATCACGGCGGCGTCGTCGGTCAGGTGGCCACCGACATGGGCGAGCAGGTCGGTGCGCAGGTGACGGATCAGCGCGGAAGGGCTGTGGAGGGTCCAGGAGGAGGCGCGCTCGGCCAGCGGGTAGAAGGCGCCTCGGGCATCCCGGGCCTCGATCACCCCGTCGGTGTGCAGCAGCAGCAGCTCTTCGGGCTCGAAGGCGAAGGTGTCGACGTGGTAGACGGCAGCGGTCAGTTCGCCCAGACCCAGCGGCGGGGCGGGCTTGGTGGCGCGCAGCGCGGAGACCTGCCGGGCGCGCAGCAACAAAGGGGGCGGGTGCCCGCAGCTGACCACGTGGATGAGTGGCAGCGCGTCGGGGATGTCGAGGAGTGCGGCGGTGATGAAGCACTCTCCGGCCGTTTCCACCTCGGACGGCTCGGCCAGGTTCCAGCACACGCTGTGGTCCAGGTAGGCCGCGAGCTCAGGCAAGTCGGCCTGGCGGTGCGCGGACTCCCGGAAGGCCCCCAGCAACAGGGCGGCGTCGCTGATCGCGGTCAGACCCTTGCCCATCACATCGCCGATGATCAGCCGCGTACCTGTGGGGGTGCGAATGGCCGCGTACAGATCGCCGCCCATCAAGGACTGTTCCTGTGCCGCCAGGTACATGGACGCCACCCGCAGCGGGCCGATCTGGCGCGGAAGCGGCCGTAGCACCGCCCTCTGGGTGGCCTCCGACACCATCCGTACCAGCGCCAGCTCACGGGCGCGCCGCTCGCGCAGATAGCAGAAGACCGTCACGACCCCCGATACCACCAGCAGGGCGAAGAACTGTGACCCGAAGTCCACCGTGCCGAGCAGGTGGGAGTCCAGGCCGATGATGAGCATGCCCACCACCGCGACGGCGGCGATCGCCCCGGTGACGAGGGTCGAGGCGAAGGATGCGGTGAGCGCCGGCGCCACGATCAGCAGCGACGGCCCCAGGGGCAAGCGGGCCGCCAGTACGTCGACCAGCACGATGACCACGATCAGGCCGAGCGGGAGTGCCAGCAGGGCGTCACCGGCCTGTCTTGGTCGAAGACGCTGCGTGAACCGCCGCCACAATTGCATACCTCCTGCCTACACCCGACCCGGCAGCCCCGCAGTTGCACGCACAACCGCCCGCCATCATTCGAGTATCGGCGCGAACACAGGCAAAAACCCCCAACAGGTCGCCTCCGCCACCAAGCAGCCCACCCCGTGGAATGACTGGAACGGTCACTCGCGCCCATACGGCGCAGCCGCAGATCACCGGCCCCGCGCACTCGACGGGCACCGCCCTGCGGGCTGCGATGATCATGGGTCACGAACCGATACGCGCCCTAACAGAATGCAGCGAGCCCGGTGCGTCGAGCGTGACTTCCTCGCCATCGGGCGCCGCTCTTCGGTCACGGGCATGGGCGGCGAGCAGCGGCCCCCGGGATTGTCAGTGGTCGGTGGCAGACTCCGCGGCATGAGTGACCAGGTGTGTTTGAGAGATGTCGAACTGGCCGATCTGGAGGTGTTCTTCGCGCAGGAGCATGACCCGGAGGCCGCGCGGCGGTCGAATTTCCCGCCCCGGGAACGGGATGCCTTCATGACCCACTGGGCGACCAGGGTCCTCGGGGACCCGGCTGTCTTCGTGCAGGCTGTCACCGTCGACGGGGTACTGGCGGGCAACCTTGTGGCGTGGTGGGACGAGGACCGGCGCTTCATCGGGTACTGGTTCGGTCGGCGGTACTGGGGCAGGGGTATCGGTGCGCGGGCGCTGGCGCTGTTCCTGGAGCGAGAGAAGGCCCGCCCCCTGCACGCCGATCCCTTCCTCGGGAACACTGGCTCCGTGCGATTGCTGGAGAAGCACGGCTTCCGGCGCACCGAGACGGTCTGGTACGCCGAGAACGAGCACATCATGCTGGTGCTCGACGACGACCACTGACGGATCTCGGTACTCCAGCAGCGGTTCGTGTGCTGAGCTGGTGATTGTCGTTGCCCGGGTATGGATGGGATGACTGAAGTCGACTGCGGGCCGTTGAGTTGGAGTCGGCTTTCGCGCGGGTGGCGGGCAGGTTCGGTCGGGCTGATCCATGGTGGCGGATGCGTGCCCACGTCCGTGGCCTGCTGGGCGGGCGACACGCAAGAACACCGGCGACTCGCGGATCGGGCGGGCCACCGCCCCGGACGGTTTCCGGCAGCTGTTGAACAGCAGTGCCTGGGACGAGGACTCCTTGCGTGACGACGTCCGTGACTACGTCGCTGAACGGCTCGGGCCAGGCGGCGTAGGTCCCCGACGAGCGAGGCTTCGCGACCAAGGGCGAACTGGCCCGGGACACGGTCCGTCGCTGTCCGGGCGCCGGTCTGCAGGCTGCCTGGGCCACCGCGGACGATGCTCTCGCTGCTGGACGGAGGACAAGCTCCACCGAGCACGGCTCTGCACTCGATGCAGCTACGCATCCGCGGGGGCACCGACCCGCCCACCGTCATCATCCTCAGCCGGGTCGTCCAGGCCGACCTCCTTGATCTGCTGGGGCTCGACGTGCGGCGTCCACGCTGGCTGCAGACCTGAACAGCACTCACTCGCAGCGACCCGCGAAATGCGGGGCCAGGACGCCACTGAGCGGCTTCCATGCCGCTGGTGCTGGTGAGGGAACCCGCGTCGGCCGGCTGGTCCGGCCTCACTTCCGCCAGAACAGGTGGTGCGTCACGCCGCTCGGGCTGGGCACGACATCCTGGTGGAACCGATCGAGCAGCTCATCGGGGGACTCCCACAGCCGGGCCCCGGATCCGAGCTTCGTCGGCACGACCGCCACATGCAGGGTGTCGACGAGGTCGGCTTCGAGGAACTGCCGGATGACCGTGGCCCCACCGCCAAGCCGGACGTCCCGGCCCTGCGCCGCCTCCTTCGCCTGGGCGAGCACCGCGGCCGGGTCACCGCCGACGAAGTGGAACGTGGTGTCGGAGAGCGTGAACGACGGGCGCTTGTGGTGCGTCATGACGAACACCGGCATGTGGAACGGGGGCTCGTCACCCCACCACCCCTGCCACTCGTGGTCCTGCCAGGGCCCGCGCTGCGGCCCGAACTTGTTGCGGCCCATGATCTCGGCGCCGATGTTGCGGGCGTAGTCCCGCGTGATGTAGTCGTCCAGACCTCGGCTGCCGCCGCGTTCGGAGCGGTTGATGGGTGGGTGGTCGGTGGCAATGGCCCAGGCGAACATGTGCCCCGGATCGGCATGGCCGAACGGCTTCTCGAGGCTCTGGCCCTCGCCGGCGCCGAACCCGTCGCCCGAGACGGTGAAGTTCTGGACCCGCAGCAACTGGCTCACGTTGCTCCTCCTGCTTCGCGCTTTCTGATCACTTGACGAACGGTAGACCGGCCGGGCCGGGAAAACTCATCGCTATGTCGAGCAGCTCTCATCGAGCTCCCACGGCCGCCCGGGCGACGATTCCCCGGTGGTCGTCCCCCGGCGTGACCACCTGCGGATCACCGGGCGAGCGTCCAGCGGCAGCGGCGGGTCTTCCGACCCTTGCTTTCGTCGCGGGAGGCCGCGGCCTGGCGGGCCAGCTCCCGGTTGGCCACCGTACCTCGATCACCTGATCGTGCGTCAGTGATCGTGCGTCAGCTCCGCCCAGGGATCGGGCGGCCAAAGGGCATCGATGATCCCCACAACATCCAGCGGCGCAAGAAACTCGGCAGCGACGGGCATAGCGCCCGAACGCTCGGTCACCACGGGCTCGATCACGCACTCCATACGGGGGCGTTCCGCCGTGGCCGCGGGAACCCGGGAAGTCATCGACACACTCGGACCAACGTCGACGTGCCCGTGCCGGATAGTGTCCGGCCCCGCTCTCCAGCCGAATCAGCGACCCACGAAAGACGGGGCTCAGCCGCCCAGCCGCGTCGTCCGCCCCACACTGGACGACATCACCCGCTCCGAACACCAGACCCTTCTGCGGTTCGGCGAGCCGCCATCTCCCGTGCCGACCCGCTCGCGGAGCTCCTGTTCCGCTGGATCGCCAGCCAGGACAATATGAACGCCGCGACCAACCACGCCTGCCGGTGGCTGTTCCTCGACAGCCGAGCCGGGCAGCCGATCCACCTCGCTGTCCTTGGGGCCCTTGTCAAGGACAGCGGCATTCCCGTCACCGCCGGCCGCACTGCCGCGATCGGGCAGCACGTGCTGGAGATGCCTGCCCCGGTCGTCGCGGAGGCTCTGAGCCACCATTGGGTCAGCACGTCCGCGCTGGCCTCCGAGTCCGGAGGAACCTGGAGCCGATAGGCCTCCGGAGACCACTGGTGGTCACCACCAGGCTGGACACCGCAGAGCACTACCTCGACCCACGGACGTCGGATCGAACCTGCTATGCGACAGAAAGAGGGCTCAATGGAATGTGCATCAAAGTCCAACGGGTGAGGGTGAGGGTGAGGGTGAGCAGAGCCTCGCCGGTGGTGCCCTAAGGCTGGTCGAAATCCTCCGGCAGCACGTCGAGCAGGAAGTGCTCGACTTCCAAGGCCGAATACGCCGTATGGGACGGCGAGGGGCCGTCGCGCCGTCGGTTGCACCGCCGTACGCCGCCGTCCGCGGCGCTCGACGCCGATGTACACGGCGACCGCCGTCTCGGCCGCCCGGTACGCGGCGCTGAACGCGTCCGGGCCCGCCTTGGCGAGTTCACCCGTTCACCGCACTCCGCGGAGCGCCTCCAAGGGCCCCGCAACACCTAGGGTCGTTCGTATGGGGCGCGTCCGACGGAGTCCGCAACCCGGCGCGGACCGCAGCGAGTGGTCACGGCGCGGATACCTCTCAGCGGTCTGGTATCTGCGGGCCGTTGCCTTCATCAACTTCCTCGGCGCTGTGTGGGTGTCCTTGGGAAACGACATCCGGCGGCACAACGACGACGAGTTCTTCACGCCCTATCTGCTGACTGCCGGGTTCTTCTCCGGTGTGCTCTCCGCGTTTCTGGCGATCACCATGCGGCGGCGCAAACGTGCCGCCTGGATCCTCAACCTCGCCCTGGCCGGGCTGACGCTGGTGCTGACGGCCCTGGCCCTGGAACTGCCGGTGTACCGGCAGCACGTCGAGAACTGGATCGCGGTCCTGCTGACCACGTTCTTCGTCGCCGCCATGCTCGCCGGGCGGCGGGAGTTCCACGCGAAGGGCGACCGCGCCAACCCGAAACTGGCGGCGGTGGTCGGTGTGGTCGGATTGACGGTGGGATCGTTGCTTGCCACCACCATGGTCACCGTGAGCAACACCGCCCCGGACGCCGGGCGCTCCGACTTCCTGGAGCGCTGGCACTACGGCGTGCTGCGCATGTTCTCGCTCGCCTACGACGACATCCGCTTCGAGGGGATCGCCACCCCCGGCTGGGCCAATGTGCTGATCAATCTGATGAGTACGGCGCTGATCCTGCTGGTCCTGTACGCGGCCTTCAGATCCCGCCGCGCCGTCGACCCGCAGACCGAAGAGGACCAGCGAGAGATGCGCGTGCTGCTGGAGCAGCACGGCGACCGCGACTCCCTCGGCTACTTCGCCCTTCGCCGCGACAAGAGCGTGATCTGGTCGCCGTCGGGCAAGTCGGCCGTCGCCTACCGAGTGGTCGGCGGGGTCTCGCTCGCGTCCGGTGATCCGATCGGCGATCCGGAGGCTTGGCCGGGAGCGATCGACCGCTGGCTAGTCCAGGCCGGTGAGCACGGCTGGACACCCTCTGTGATCGGGGCGAGCGAAGAGGGCGGCATCATTTACACCCGGCACGGACTGAACGCTCTGGAACTGGGCGACGAGGCGATTGTCGACATCGGCGAGTTCACCACGGAGGGCCGTGCCATACGGAGTGTCCGCCAGGCACACCACCGTATCGAGCGCGCCGGATACACCGTCCGTGTCAGCCGGCACGAGGACGTGTCGGCGGACGAGATGACCGAGCTGATCGCATTGGCCGACGACTGGCGTGACGGAGCGACGGAGCGGGGATTCTCCATGGCGCTCGGCCGTCTCGGCGATCCACAGGACGGTCGCTGCATCATGCTGGTCTGTCGTGATACAGCAGGCCGGCCGCGTGCCCTGCTGAGTTTCGTCCCCTGGGGCGCAGACGGGCTCTCCCTGGACCTGATGCGACGTGACCGGAACTCTGACAACGGCCTGTTCGAGTTCATGGTGCTGGAACTGATCCGGCGCGCAGGCGACCTCGGTATCACCCAGGTCTCGCTGAACTTCGCGATGTTCCGCGCGGTCTTCGAACGCGGCTCCCGGATCGGCGCGGGCCCGGTGCTGCGGCTCTGGCGTTCGCTGCTGACCTTCTTCTCCCGCTGGTGGCAGATCGAGTCGCTGTACCACGCCAACGCCAAGTACCGGCCCATCTGGGAGCCCCGCTTCCTGCTGTACGCCCAGAGCACCGATCTGCCGCGGATCGCTCTCGCCAGCGCACGTGCCGAGGGCTTCCTGGAGGCGCCGGGACTGCCGAAGTGGCTGCACCGCAGACGTCTGGAGACTCGCCGTTGAACATGGCTGCCTCGTTCGCCCGGCGCGAGTGGGGACCCCTCTACGCGACCGTGCGGACGACCCTGGCCACCCGTGGGTGGCGGGCCGTCCCGCTGACGCTCGCCTCGGTCTGTCTCATCGCGCTCTGCCAGATCGTCCAGGACCAGAGCTGGGGATACGGCCTGATCCGGGACATCGGCTTCGTCCGGGCCGAGGACCCTCTCTGGCTCGCCCTCCTCCGTACCCCGCTCTCGCTCTTCGTGCCCGCGCTCAGCCTGCCCGTCTGGGGCGCGATGGCGCAGGTGCTGGTCGTATTCGGCGTCGCGGAGATCACTCTGGGCCGGCCGCGTACCCTCGTCATCGCCTACGTCTGCACTCTCGCCGGGACTCTCTACGCGCGGTTCGGCATCGCCGTCGGACCCGAGGGCCTCCTCGGGCTGCCGGCCTCGGACGCACGGATCGTCGACACCGGTCCGTCGGTGGCGGTCACGGGGCTCGCGGTCTGCGTCTGTGCGTGTACGGGGGCGTGGTTCACCGTGGCGCTGGTGGTCGTGGCGTTGATCGTCGAGGTGATCGTCAAGCCCAATCTGGCCGGCACGGAGCATCTCGTGGCGATCGGGGCCGCGCTGGTGCTGTGTGCATCAGCGGCCCGGCGCCACCGGTACCCGTCCGACGGCGACGGTGGTGGGGGCGGGCCCGCCGTGCCGCCGGCCGGGGGCTGAAAGGCGGCTGTTCGCAAGGGCCGGCGGCCCAGCCGTACCGCAGTGGCCCGCTGCCTCCCGGGGCCTCCGTTCGGAGCAACTCTTGCCGTGCCGGAGTGGGCCGGGCCGGGCCGGCACCGGGATAGGGAGAGGATGCCGACGGACGCGCCGGAACGGCTGCGTGTGTCCCGTCGAAACCGGAGCGAGGTTGCCTGTCAGATGCCGACGCCGGCCGCACCCGAGCTGTCCCGGAAACCGGGGCTGAGGCGAGACATCGGCCTGATCGGACTGATCTGGGCCTCCGTGGGGTCCATCATCGGATCCGGCTGGCTGTTCGGCGCGCTGTTCGCGGCGCAGGTGGCCGGGACGGCCGCCCTCGTCTCCTGGGGGATCGGAGCCCTCGCGATCACCGTTCTGGCTTTCGTCCACGCGGAGCTGGGGGCCATGTACCCGGTCTCGGGCGGCACCGCGCGCTTCCCGCACTACGCCTTCGGCAGCGTCGCCGGGGCTTCCTTCGGCTGGTTCTCCTGGCTCCAGGCTGTCGCCACGGCACCGATCGAGGTCATGGCGTCGCTGAACTACCTCAGCGTCCACGCCACCTGGGTACAGACGGAGAAGAACCAGCTGACCGCCGCCGGATACGGGCTGGCCGTCGCCTTCATGGCCTTCTTCGTCCTCGTCAACTTCTTCGGCATCCGTTGGCTCGCCCACACCAACAGCGCGGCCACATGGTGGAAGCTCGCCATCCCCCTGCTCACCATCGCCGTCCTGGCGGGGACCACCTTCCACCAAAGCAACTTCGGCCACCAGGGCTTCGCCCCGTTCGGCGTCGAGGGCGTGCTGTCCGCCATCAGCACCAGCGGAATCATCTTCGCTCTCCTCGGATTCGAACAGGCGGACCAGTTGGCGGGGGAGAGCCGGAACCCGGCACGGGACATCCCGCGGGCGGTGATCGGCTCGATCCTCATCGGGGCGCTCGTCTACTTGGCGCTCCAGGTGGTCTTCATCGGGGCTCTGCCACAGAGTTCCTTCGCTCACGGCTGGGCCGATCTGACCTTCGTCGACAAGGCGGGCCCGTTCGCCGGACTCGCCCTGTCCGCCGGGCTCGGCTGGCTCGCCGTGCTGATCTACATCGACGCGGTCGTCTCACCGACCGGTACCGGCCTGATCTACACCACCGCCGCTTCCCGGGTGTCGTACGGGCTTTCCCGCAACGGCTATGTGCCCGCGGTCTTCGAACGGACGACGGCGCGCGGGGTTCCCTGGTTCAGTCTGCTCTTCACCTTCCTTGTCGGGCTCATCGTCTTCCTGCCCTTCCCCACCTGGCAGAAGCTGGTCGGTTTCGTCACCTCCGCAAGCGTGCTGATGTACGCGGGCGCGCCGCTCGCTCTCGGGTGTCTGCGCAAGCAGGACCCGGACCGGCACCGCCCGTACCGGCTGCCCGGCGGTCTGTTCTGGGCCCCCGTCGCCTTCGTCGTCTCCAACCTGATCATCTACTGGGCCGGCTGGGACACCCTGTGGCGACTCGGCCTGGCAATCGTCCTCGGATATCTGCTGCTGGGCGGCTCGGCACTCCTCAGGCTGAACCCGAGGGCCCCACGACTGGACTGGCGGTCCGCCCAGTGGCTGCCGGTGTATCTGGTGGGTCTGGGCCTGATCTCCTGGCAGGGCGGCTACTGCAGCGGAGGACCGGCGTCGAAGGTGTCCTGCGGTGCGACCGGCGTCATTCCCCTGTGGTGGGACATGGCGATCATCGCCGCGTTCAGCCTGCTGATCTACTTCTGGGCGCAGGCCGTCCGGCTCCCGGACGAGGCGACCCAGGCGTACATCGGCCCGGTCGACGTACTGCCCGGCCACTGACGACCGGCCGGCCGCCGGCTTCTGTCCTTGCCGCTGCCGTGGAACCGGCTGGAGCACCGGTGCCGCCGCTGGCCGAAACCCTCCACCTGCTGATCAACGACTGGCAGAGACGCTCGCAGGGCGAGGGCAAGCAGATCGCGACGGGCGTTCTCAACGGCTTCTTCACGGGCCGCGTGCGTGGTGGCCCGCCCCCCGATGGAGCCGGGACAACGGGTTGATGACGACCATCCGCGTCTTGCCGCCCCTGGAGGCAAGGGCGTGGTCAACCTCGTCGGGGAGTTCGGCGGGGCGCCGTGCATCCAGGGGGCCGTCCCAGTGCGGTGACGAGCTGGGGAACAAGCAGTGCGGATTCGCGCCGCTCTTCGCTGCGCAATGCGGAACGCTGTCTCGTCCCCCGGCTCCCGAGGCAGCACGACGCGGATCATCCGTTCGCCGGCTCACGCAGTTGTCTCGGTTCGGTGACGGGGCGGGACCGGCTCGGTCAGGGACCGTACGTTGTATCGACATGAGACCCCGTATCGCCGTGATCGGCAGCGGCCCCGCCGGCCTTGCCGCCGCCCGCGTCCTGCACCGGCATGGTCACCCTGTCACCGTTCTCGAACGAGACCCCGCCCGCGACGCCCGTCCCGCGGGCGGCACGCTGGACCTGCACGAGGGGCTGGGCCAGCTGGCGCTGGAGAAGGCGGGAGTGCTGGCGGAGTTCCAGGCGCTGTCCCGCCCCGAGGGGCAGGCCATGCGCATCCTGGACACGGACGGGACCGTCCTCCGCGACTGGCAACCTCGTCCAGGTGACCGGGCCAATCCCGAGATCGACCGCGGGCAACTCCGTGACCTGTTGCTCGGGCCTCTGGACGTTCAGTGGGGGCGGGTCGTGACGGAGGTAGTGCCGGAGAGCCGGGATGGTGTGCTGGTCCATTTCGCGGACGGGCGACAGGGGATGTTCGACCTCGTGATCGGCGCGGACGGTGCCTGGTCCCGGGTCCGCCCGGCGGTCTCGGCCGCGACACCGCAGTACACCGGCGTCACCTTGGTCGAGACCTCCCTGGACGACATCGACACCCGCCACCCCGACCTCGCCCGGTTGGTCGGCGACGGTTCCGTGGCCGTGTACGGCGTGAACCGCGCGCTCGTCGCCCAGCGCAACAGCGGCGGTCACGTCAAGGTATACGCCCAGTTCCGCGTGCCGCTGGACTGGTACACGAACCCGGACCGGCATACGGGCCTGAGCCGGCGCGAGGGCCTGGGCCTGGCCGACGTCGAGACCATGCGGTCAAGCCTGTTGGCTCTGTTCGACGGCTGGGCCGCGCCCGTTCTCGACCTCCTCCGCCACGGCACCGTTTTCGTCCACCGCCCCCTCTACGCCCTTCCCGTGCCCCACACCTGGGCCCACGTCTCCGGGGCGACGCTACTGGGCGACGCCGCCCACCTGATGCCCCCGTTGGGGGCGGGCGCGAACCTTGCGATGCTGGAAGGCGCCGAACTCGCCGAGTCCATCGTCGCCGCCCGCGGCCCTGGAGATCTGGACGAGGCCGTCCGTGCCTTCGAGGAACAGATGTGGGCACGAGCCGACAGGTGGGCGAACATCACGATGGCTGGTCTGGAACGCCTCGTGAGCCCGGACCCCTCCGAAGCCCTCGCCCTCTTCGACGAGGTCCAGCCTTCCTGACGGCCACGCGTGGGAGCGGCGCGGAATCGTTTCGCGAGTTCGGCCCCTCGCGCGGGATGTAGGCGAGGTGGCCGGTGCTGTCGGTGGTGCGGAGTCGGACGATGCGGATCAGGTCGTCGCACAGATCGATGCCGAGCAGGCGCGGGGTGCGGGGATGCGCCTGCGGGGATGCGGCTTCCTGGTGGGCCGGCGCACCGGCTGTGGGCTGCGCCGGGGGTGCGCGGAAAGATCATCGGACGGGCGTCGGTGCCGGCCATGGTCCGCCGCCTACCGGTGAAGCGGCCTCAGGCGCGCGAAGCGGACGGAAGCCGATCCCGGGCAGGGGACGGCCCATGGGCCCGGTACAGCCGGGCATCGCAGGGGGCCAGCGCCCGTGTCGGGCCCATTCGATGTGCGCTCGGGCGGCGTGCATGCGGAGAATGGAGCAAAGAGTTCATGGCCGGGGAGCATCACGCCCTGCCCCGAGGAGTGGTGCGGCCCCCGTTCGCGGAGGTGGCTGTGATGCCGGCGTGGCGCTTGCGGGACTTCCACGACGATGATCTGGACCGGGCCATCCAGATCTGGGACCAGAACCAGCAGGCGGACGAGGCGCCTGCCGTCTTCCCCGTATCGGAGGTCGTGACTGCGGCCAGGTCCGGAGGGCCGGCCGTGGTGGCGGTGGTCGGGGGCGAGCTGGTGGGTGTGGCCGTCGCGCAGGCGTGCGGCGAGAGGGGCTGGATCACCCTGGTCGCCCTTGCCGGGACATGGCGCAACCGCGGTGTCGGGAGTTCCCTGGTCGCCGAGCTCGAGCGGCGCCTGCGGGCGCAGGGCGTCCGCAGGATCGGAGCGCTCCTGACGCCGGGCGCGACGGGAAGCGCCGCGCTGGAGAACTCCGGCTACCGTTCCCGGGCCGGGCTCGTCTTCTACGAGAAGGTCGAGCATCTCGGTGCGAGCGATGCGGGCCTGCTCGCAGAGCTGGGGGGACGGATACTTCCCGGGGGTCTGTGGGACAGCCTTGCGGGAATGGAAGCGGTGAAGGAATCCATCGAGCGGCGGATCGTGCTGCCGCTGGCCCGGCCCGTGCTGGCCGAGCAGTACGGGGTGAGGCCGCCGAAGGCGGTCATCCTCTTCGGGCCGCCGGGCACCGGGAAGACCAGCTTCGCCCGGGCGGTTGCCTCGCGGCTGCAGTGGCCGTTCGTGGAACTCTTCCCCTCCCGGCTTGCCTCGACCGGGGAGGGAGGACTGGCGGCCTCACTGCGGGAGGTGTTCGGCGAGCTGGCCGAGCTGGAGACGGTGGTGCTCTTCATCGACGAGGTCGAGGAGATCGCCTCTGTCCGCTCCGGTACGGCTGCCGATCCCAGCCACGGCGTCACCAACGAACTGCTCAAGCTGATCCCGGGCTTCCGTGACCACGACGACCGGCTCCTGATCTGTGCCACGAACTCAGTTCGCTCCCTCGACCCGGCGTTCCTTCGCCCCGGCCGTTTCGACTACGTCATCCCTGTCGGCCCGCCGGATCCGGAGGCCCGTTCAGCGGTCTGGCGGCGCTACCTCGGGCCCGCCACCGGCCATGTCGATCTCCACCGTCTGGTAGCAGCGAGCGAAATGTTCACACCGGCCGATATCGAGTTCGCCGCCCGAAAGGGCGCCCAGACCGCCTTCGAACGCGAAGTCGCCCAGGGGCAGGGCGCTCCGGCCGGCACGGAGGACTACCTCCAGGCCATCGCGCAGACCCGTCCCACACTCACCGACCAGGCACTGGAGGACTTCGCCGAGGACACCGAGAAGTACCTGCGGATGTGACACCGAGGCGACCCACCGCGGACCTGAGCGGCCCGGGCTCCCATGCTGCCGGATTCTCGACGTGCTTCCCGGTCGTCCTGCGTCCACTTCCCTGGGTGCTCCTCCATTCCGGTGCCCGAGCGAGTTTTCCCACCGTCACTGCCATGCCCCGTGCCCACGACATGACTGGCACGGAGCACACAGGGCCACCAACTTCCGCAGCATCGAGAAGCAGGCAGAGCGGGCCGAGCGGGAGACACGCAGGGTGAAAGGACCGGTGTCCTGGGTGACGCGCTCGTCAATCGGAGCCCAGCGGACGGGAGTTGATCCCGGGTCCCATGTCCTTCGCGAGGGCAACCGCGAGCGCCCGGAAGATCCGTACCTCCTGGTTGTCGTCACCGGCCCGCACCGCGAGATAGCTGCTCTCCCACCGCGCATCGAGGACGGGTACGAAGACGGCGCCCGGCCATGCGTAGTACCGCGCGAACGAGCGCAGGCCAGAGCCCGCGGACCGACCGGTGACGACGCCGGTCAGCACCTCCTGCGGGGTGACGGCGAACTCGGAGCTGCGGCGCTGGGCCCGGTCGTCGAAGTACAGATACTCGGTGAACGAGTGCGGGGTGTGCCCCGGGACGCTGAACAGCGGCAGCTCGGCGAGGTCCGCGACGCCGACCCCGGATCTCCGTGCGTCGGCCAGTGGCGACCGCTCGTGCACGACGACGATCCGCTGCTCGGTGGTGAGGACATCCGCGACGAGCCGCTCGTCGTCCGGGCTCGGCCGCACGAAAGCCACGTCCACCCGGTCCTCCACCAGCGCGGTCACATGCTCCGTGAAGTCCAGCTGGCGGATCTCCACCCGCACCTCGGGCCGCGCCCGCCGGTAGGCGTTGATGGCCGCGGGTGTCAGCTCCGCCGAACCGTGCCCCATGATCCCCACCCGCAGCGGCCGCCCGCCATCAGCCTTCTGCGTGACGTCCGCCAGGTCGTCGAGTGCGGCATTCGCGGCGTCCAGGAGGGTGCGCGCGTGCCCGGCGAGCCGCACGCCGGCGGCCGTCGGCACGACGGGGGAGCCGGACCGGTCGAGGAGCCGCGCGCCGACCTGGCTCTCCAGACGGCGCACGTGCTGGGTGACAGCCGGCGGCGACAGAAAGAGCCGCGCTGCGGCCCGCCCGAAGTGCCCCTCCTCGACGACTGCCAGGAACGACGAAAGAAGTCGCAGGTCAAGCACCATACGACCAGGGTAAACGGGGAGCCGGGCAGGTGGCGCGGGCCGTTCACGAATCGTGAACGTACGGCGCGGGCCGAACGGTCGGGCACGTACGAATGGGCGTATGACCACACTCCCTGTCACCGCCTCTGTCGCCCCCGTCCCCGCGGCCACCGGCACCCGGGGCGCCCGCGCCGCATGGATCATGCTGGCCTCCGGCTGGAGCGCCAACCAGTTCTCGGCCCTGCTCGGCGCCTACCGCAGCCACCTCGGCCTCACCGAGTCCACGGTGACCGGTCTGTTCGCGGTGTACGTCGTCGGCCTGATACCGGCGCTGCTGATCGCGGGCCCGCTCGCGGACCGCACAGGACGGCGCCGGGTGGCGCTCGCGGCCCTCGCCCTCAACGTCCTGTCCACCCTGCTCCTGATGGTGGGCGGCGCGTGGGGCGGTGCCTGGCTGCTGTTGACCGGCCGCTTCCTGACCGGTGTCAGTGCCGGCGCGCTGCTGGCCGCGGGCAGTGCCTGGATCAAGGAACTCTCCGACTCGCCCCGCCGCCCCGGCCTGTTCGTCTCCGCCGGCTTCGCGACGGGCGGCCTCGTGGCGGCGCTCATCGCACAGTGGGCACCCTGGCCGATGGTGACGGCGTACCTCCCGCACGTGGTCCTCGGGACGGCGGCGGGGTGGCTCGCACAGGCCGCGCCGGAGACGGGCGGATCGGTCCCGGCCCACAGCTCCGAAGCCGGCCACGAACACACCGGCCACCGCTTCCGGCGTACGGTTCTGCCCCTGGCACCCTGGGTCTTCACGGCCCCCACCATCGGCTTCGTCACGCTGCCGGGCACCCTTCACACCGGCCTGATCCTCACGGGCGTCGCGACGGCCGTCGTCCCCGGTACCGGTCTGCTCACCGCACGGCGAGCCCGGTCCACGCCCACCGCGGGCCTCCTGGTCGTCGCGGCCGGCACAGCGACTGCCGCCGTCGCCGCCGCGACGGGGAACGAGCCCCTCGCCCTCCTCGCCGCGATCGTTCTCGGCGCGGGCTACGGACTGGCCCTCACCTACGGCCTCACCCGGACCGCGGCCCTCGCCCCGCCTTGCCAACTCGCCCGCTGGACAGCCTGGTTCTGGGCAACGGCGTACCTCGGCATGTTCACCCCGTACGTCCTCACACTCCTCGGCCACGTCACGACGACGCCGGTGCTGCTGGGGGCCGTCACGCTGCTCGCCCTTGCCCACGCCGGGTTCGGTTCGCACCAGGTGAAACGTCTGGCACGACGCCGTACGCCGTGACGCATTCCCGCCGGCCCTTCAAGGAGCCGCACCCGATGCGGAGCGTCCCGAGCACCCGTCCCGCCTCCCGGACGCGCCCACCGGATTCGGGACGCCTCGCACCCCAACAAACCGCCGCTCCTGACGAGCCGGGGTTCCACTGGCGCCGGACCAGTGGCTGGAGTGGCAGCCGCGTCAGGTCCGGGGCCGGATCCGGGGGCTCCAGGTCCAGGAGCAGCAGGCGCAGCGTGCCCGGGAGCGGGCCGGGCCGGTGGTACGAGCCCGAGTTCGGCGTTTCCCCAGATGCTTCACCATGTCTCAGCCTTCTAAGTGGGAGGACTCGTACGAAAACATCACATGCCAGATGATCTTGTCCCTTTTGGCTCTTCGGCCCTTCGGTGCTTCAGCCGTTCGCAGCCGCTCGGCGGACAGGCGGACGAAGCGGCTCGGAAGTCCAGCACAGCGAGGACCCGCCGTTCTGACGCCGTCGGCAGAAACTCCCGCCGCCCTGCGAAATGGTTCCGGCCGCTCGGACGGAGCGATACTGGTCGTGACAGTCACCCCGCCGCCGGGCAGGCCTCGGTCGCGGGCACGGTCGGTGGGGACGCACCTCGTCGACGTCTCCGAGGGGAGCCGTTCATGACCACGGCGAAAGACCTGTTCATCACCGTCATGGACCTGAAGCATCCCGTGGGACAGGGCGACCTGTCCCTCGCACTCGCGGGAGCCGAGCTGATCGATCTCATCGGCGCGGGGGCGGTCGCCGTGGACGGTGACCGCATCGTGCCGGGTGGACCGCCGACGCTGGACGACCGGTTCATGGGCGAGGCTGCGGCAGGGCTGACCCGGCAGGCGCCCTACGAGCGGATCGAGGACTGGCTGTGGCGCCGGGGCCGAGACCTCTCGGCCGCGTACCAGGCCGCCCTGGAGGAGAACGGTGAGCTGAAGCCGCAGCGAAGCGGCCGCTTGCCCTTCGGCGCGGAACGCGTGGAACCGGTCGATACGCCCGCGCGCCGCCGCGCAGCCGACCGCTGGGAAGAGAAGGAACCCGTCCTGGCCGCACTCGCTTCGGTCGTGGGCATCGACGACGAACGATCCGACGATGAGACCGGCCTCGATGACGAGGCGGTGACGACCGTGGTGGCTGCGGTTCACGACGCGGTGATGGAACTGGAAGCCGTACGCCAGAGGCGGACCATCGAGAACGCAGCCTTCGCCAACATCTGGCGCGGGCCATGAGCCGACCCGTCCTCGGGGGTGCGGTCGAGTACGACGAAGACGGTGACCGGTCGCACGGCCCCACCTGGAAATGGGTGTGCGTCCGGCCCGCAGTCTGATCACGGTGTCTCATGAGACACCGCCAAGTCTGGAGAAGGAAGGTCGCAGAACCGTGCTGTGCGCCGTGCCGACGACAACGTCGTGCTGTGCGCCCGGTCCGGCGGATTCGTCACCCCGCACTGGAAGGACCCGGCCGCAGCCGGCATGGCACTGCGCCCCGGCACGGTTTTGGACGGGGAGGCGGTGATCTGGTGGGATGACCGACTCGATTTCCGCGGCCGCGCAGTCACGGGCCGCATCACCCGTGACCCGGGCCCGCGCCCCGGGGGCCGGTACTTGGTCTCCTGCATCTGCTGGGACGTTCTGCGGCACCCGGACCCGGCGACCGGCGACTGCCGAAGTCGCCCGCACATCGAGCGCCGCGCCTTCCCCCTGGAACTCCTCGCCCATGTCGAGGCGCCGATCCAGGCCGGCCTTGTCGGCAACGCTCTTCGAAGGCTGCATCAGGGGAACGTGACGAGGCCCTTCCCTGGCGGAGGGAAGGGCCTCGTGAGTGAGCGCTGGGCAGGCCTTGCACCTGCATTTCCCCGCGGGAAGCGGGGCGTCTTTCCTTGGACCACCAACGCAGTGAGAGTCACCGCGAGTTGCGGCGAACTTTCAAGATCGACTATAGCGCATGCGATCCTGATGAGGCACAGCACCGGCGGGGAACGGCGGCGCAGGGGCTGTGCCCGACCGCTGCATGGTCGCCCCCTTCCACGATCCGGCCTTTCCTCGGTCCGCCGCTGCCGCTGCGAATGGCCGCCGCGACTCGTCGGCTCGCGGCATTTGGACCCCTCGGGGGAAGGTTCATGACGTGCGGCGCTGGGCTGCGATGACCTTCGCGTCGAGGTCGCATCAGGCCGTTGAGGTGCGGCCGGAGGCGGCCCGGTTGCCGTAGTCCCAGTACCTGTACTTACCGAAGAAGCGCGGGGCAAAGCCCAGTGAACGGAGCTATCCAGGAATACTCCCACGCCGAGATCGCACCAGTCATTCCGAGATCATCTCAACCATGCCGGAGGGTTGACTCAGATGCGGACGCTCAGCCGCAGGTTGAGCCGGTGGCGCAGACGAGCAGAGGCACCCCGAAGGGTTCCGAGCCTGCGCACCTCGTTCACCTCAAGTTCCAGCCGGTCGGCGAGAGCGAGTACGGCGGCGTAGGGTCGTTCGCCCTCCTCGAGCTTCGCTGCAACGGCTTCGAGGACAGCTCGAAGAACCACGGAGTTCGCGCCGGGGTGTTCTGCCAGCAGGCGAAGAAGCCTGTTGTCGTTCCAGACACTGTCCCGGGCCGTACTCAGTTCCTGGAGAGCTTCGGGCGGAGTGTAGGGATTGGCGGCCAGGGCTTGCCAGACGAACGGGTACGGACACCGCACGAGACGCTGCAGGACAAAGCTGTCCTTCTCGGCGTGCGCCAGTACGAGGTAGTCGGCAGGCGTGGGCACGAGGATGGCCTCTCAGGATGGTCGAAGCCGTCATCTTGCCACTGCGACTTCGCTACAGCGGACACGGGACGGTCATGCCCTACCTGCCTCGACCATCACTTACGGGACAACTTTTGGCTGCCCTGCTCATGATCCGGTAGAGCGCGTCGGAGCCGTCGACGAACCCGGTCTCCGGGCCGACGGCCGCGACGGCAACGGCCACTGCTGCGCCGATAGTTCGTGGCTGTGAATGAGATCCGGATCCGGCTGGAGGAGTTGTTGTTCCCGTCGATTGCGGACGTCGTGGTGCTGTCGGTCGACGCGAACATCGAGACCTGAGCAGTGACGTGAGGGTGGTCATATTGCCGGATGCCGGAAAGCAGTCGTGCAGGCCGTCTGCCGTGCCCGGCAGGTGAGGGGCCGCGTCCGGGTGGTCATCATGATGAGCCGGGGCCTGGCATTCTGGGGTCCGCCGGATGCGAGGGGAGGAAGGCGAGGGTGCTCGTGAGCGTGACAGAGGTGTTCGACAGGGCCGTGGACGTGCTTACCGTGGCTTTGGGACTGGGCTGCATGTGGTTGGGATGGCGGGCCGTGCTCCGGCCGCGCCGGTCACCGCAGCCGATCCATGGACCTGCATGGGCGGTCCGTGCGTGGGGGCTCGGTTATGTGCTGTTGGGGATCTGCCTCACCATCCAGTCCGTGACCCTGATGGTCGGCGGCGAGCCGGGCCGGTCGGCGGGCGCGATCCGCTGGGTCGCCGGACCGCTGGTGGTCGGCTCGATCCTGGCGGCGTTCGTGTCCTGGCGGTGGGAGCGGCGTCGGGCCCGGGCCATGAATGAGGGGAGGCAGGCGTGAACCGAGCCGTCCCATGGAGTGAGGCGGCGCTCGTGGCCGTTGCCTGCTGGGTGGTCAGCGTTCTGGGGTACGGCGTGCTCGCCGTCCTCGACGAGCCGCGCCTGCCCGTTGCGCCCCTCATCGGCATGGGGCTTGTCCAGTGGTTCTGGGCGCGCCACCGCTTTTGGCAGGCCGCGGTCGCGGCCGGCCTCGCTGGGGCTGTCGTACTGTTCGGGCTCGTCGACGCCCTACGTCCCGGCATGGACCGGTACGTCGCGGACGCGCTGGCCACGGGGGCCGCGGCGACGGTTGCCCTGGTCATCTTCACCCTGGTCGGCCGCGGAACGGGACATCGTCGTGACGCGGCACACTGACCCCCTCGTTGGCCACCACCTCATCCTGCAGTCCGAGCCGGGCGCCGTCCGGCGGCACACATCCAGCACCCGCTGTGAGGGCTGCTCAGGCAAGGGTCCCGGTGACTTCAGAACTCAGGTTCTGGCACACATTCCGTGACGAGGACATTCTGTGTGACTCGACTGAACTTCTTCAGTCCGAATAGCAGCAAGATCTATGCTCGGAGGCGTGATTCAGACAGAGCGACTCTCTCTGCGACCTCTTGAGACCTCGGACGTTCGTGCGTTCGTCGAACTCCATGCCGATCCGAGAGTCAATCGATTCGTTGGAAGCTTCTCTCAGCGGCAGGCACTGGAACGGCTCGCCGAAGTCGAGCGGCAGTGGGCTGAACGGGGTCATGGCCTGTGTGCCGTGGAGCTTCGGTCGAGCGGCGAGTTCATCGGCCGAAGCGGCCTGCAGTACTGGCAGCAGTTCGACGAAATCGAGTTGGGATGGACCCTCAGAGCAGAGCAATGGGGGCACGGATACGCAACCGAAGCAGCTCAAGCCTGCTTGGACTGGGGCTTTGCCACGCTCGAAGTCGAGTACTTCACTGCGCTCATGCGGCCGGGAAACTTGCCTTCGGTGAAGGTGGCTGAGCGACTCGGCTTCTCACCGCGTCGGCAAGACAAGCTGGACGGCAGCCCTGTCACCGTGTACGCGTTGAATCGTCCAGCCACCTTGTCATCCGAGCGTCAGAAACACTGAGTCCGGACAGCAGTATTCTCTTCCGAGAAGTTGGAAGTCGGCTCGGCCGAACATATGGCGTTTGAGCATCCTGATCTCGTCGACGTGTCCTTCGGCGACGAATCACGCAACTGTCCTCTTTGCCCGCGAGGCCGGGACCGTCCTTGCGGCAGTAGCTACGCAATATGCGGTGACGGGGTCGCAGACGCAGGGCGGGATCGGCCGACGCATCACACGCTCCGAGCGTGTCCGTCCGAGAACTTCGACGGCAGCCCGCTCAGGAGGTGGGCGATGCACGGTGCGTCATATCCGGTGTCCAGCACGATCAGGACGTCGTGGTCACCCGAAGTCCACTCAAGCTGCGCCATCTTGAAGTAGCTGATCAGGGTGGTGGCGTGAGGGTCGTTCGGGTGCTGGTTTTGGAGTCCGCGTTGCCGGCGGAGTATCAGCGCATCCTGGCTGCCGTGCAGGCGGCCAGCAATCCGGTCACTACCCGGCAGATCGGCGAGGCGCTGGGCGTGGACACCGGGGTGCGGGGCAAGGTGGAGCCACTGCGCGGGAAGCCGGCCGACTGCGGCTGGCTGCACAAACGGCCCGACGGGAAGTTCACCGTCCGCCCGTGACCGGCCCGCACGGACGGCAGGGGCGTAACCAAGGTGCTCCCGGCGGCTGTTGGAATTGTGTGACGAAAACCAATAAGCATGCCGGGGACACCGTGTCCCTGGTCTACCAGCGCGGCCTGCCGCTGTCCACGCGCGCCGCGAACTACCTCGCCGATCTGCTGCGCGGCCACCTGAAGTCGATACGGTCCAGGTGGCGGGCACTGCCGGCCGGGAGGATCGCGACCATCGTGTTGGCCGTGCTGCGGCACGATCAGCGCCTGGCCGACATGGCCGGCGGCAACGACGTCTCTGCCACCACCATCCGGCGCTGGCGCGACGAGCAGATCACCTTGCTGGCCGCCAAGGCCCCACGGCTGGACCGCGCCAGAAGATTGCCCGGCGGGGCGGCGAGGTCGTCTCGACCGACGGCACCCTGATCCCCACCCAGCGCCGCACCGGGACGGCGAACCGGCCGAACTACTCCGGCAAACACCACCGCCACGGCCTGCACGTCCTCGCCCTGACCGATGAACGGGGCCGGATGATCTGGATCTCCGCGGCTCGGCTCGGCCGCACTCGCGACATCACCGCCGCCCGCCGTGACGGCATTCTGTCCTACCCGCGCGCCGTCGGTCTCGGCGCCCTGGCCGATCTCGGCCTCCGCGGCCCGGACGGCGACCCGGATGACCCCGTGGTCGTCACTGGCTTCAAGGCCACCCGCGCCCAAGTCGAGCACGACTTCGCCCATTTCGAGAACTGGCAGATCCTCACCAAGCTCCGCACCGACCCCGCCCGCGCGACCGGCCTGCTGCGCGCCCTGTTCGTCCTGACGAACCTCGAAGGAGCCCGCTGACAGATGACCTAGACCCGAGACCTCCGCCCAACACCAGCATGACCACCCCGAACGACTCTCACGCCACCATCCTGACCAGCTACTTCAAGAGGGCGCAGCTTCACTGAAGCTCGCAGCCATGGAGCGTCACGGAGTCCACGTAGGTCTCCCAAGCGCGATAGCCGGTTACCGGAGAGTCATATTCGGCGCGGTACGGCTCCGTCCTGCCAGCGGTAGAGGTCGCGCAGCAGGGAAATCTCGGCGCCGTGATGGATCAATTCCCTGTTGACGTGCAGAACGATGCCCTCCATGGGAAACCGCTCGGGACCCACCGTGGGCGGATTCTCCAGGTCAGCGTCCGAGAGCTCGCGGACCCCCGCGTTCCATCTCCCATACATCTCATCGAGTTGATTTAGCGCCTCGTCAGCGGTCCCCGCGTAGGCGAATGTCTGGGAGTCGACGTCCTGGCCACCGAAGTGCCATCCGACCCGATAGCCCAGGCAGGAGACGATGATGTGCGCCAGCCGCCAAGCAATCGTGGTCACCGGCGCCGGCGTCGGCGCAGGGGACGCGGAGTCCATCGTCCATTCCCCCGAACCTGCCGACATCGGTGCGGCCGACGTACCTCGTGGGCGGATGCTCCAGCAGCCGCGCACCGGCTCCCAGAAGTACTCCTCATCGGCAAGACCGTGCAGCCGAGGCCGCAGGTTCTTGTGCCAGTGCCAGTCCAGCTGGTCCGCAAGTCGTTCGCTTCTTGTCATTTCCGCACACTACATACAACGGAAACCTGGCTGCGCCCCTCGCGGACGCCGTCACCGGCCGTGGGCCGCGAGAGCGTACCGCACCGGGAGATATTGCTGGGGCTGATGTAGCCTTCGGGCCGCGCCGTCGCGAGCCATTGTTTGACTTTGACAACCCGGCTGGCAGACGGCGTCCAGGGCCGCGGTCCAGGAAGTGTGGCCAGTCTTCAGAGCGGCGACGAACGAGTACGGTCGGCTGGGATCATCCAGCGCTCGTTCATCCCCTGCTTGTAGGTGTGACAGAACGAGCGGTCCGGCGAGCTCGCGGCACTCAGCTTGCTCTTTAACCTTTGGTGGAGTCTCGGTGGCGCAAGTAGGCTCTTCGCGATGACATTAATGGAGACGCAGGGTCTTGTGTCGATGACCGACGAGACGCAGTTGCGTTGGACAGCGATGGGGGACACGACTCGGCAGCCGGCCGTGGTCATGCTCCATGGCGGTCCGGGTCTGCCGGACTATCTGGGCGATGTGGCCCCCATGGTCGCGGACCTCGTGCCTGTGTATCGGTACGACCAGCGCGGCACGGGCCAATCCCCGTGGCGGGGCCACCATTCCTTCGCCCGGCATGTTGACGATCTCGCCGAGCTGCTCGACTCATGGGACGTGCCCAGCGCCGTGCTGATTGGGCATTCCTACGGCACCGACCTGGCAAGCCGGTTCTGCCTGGCGCACTCTGACCGAGTTGCCGCGATGCTGCTGATGTGCGGGCCGTTCGTCGGTGATTGGCGTACTGGGGACCGGGCGGAGCGCGATCGCCGCATGTCTGCAGCACAACAGAAGCGGCTTCGCCTGCTGGAGGAGTTGCCGTGCCGCTCGGAGGAGCAGGAAGTCGAGTTGCTTACGCTGGCATGGTTCACCGACCATGCCGATCCCGAACGCGGGTGGCACTGGGCCGCGCAGGGTGCCCGGCGGCGTCGTCCCATCAACTGGGCCATGAACGGTGAACTCGGCAAGGAGAGACGCGCGGACCCGCTTGGTGATCACCTTGCCGAGCTGCGTGCGTGTCTTCCCGCGCGAGCAGAACTCCTCGGCGGGGCTGACGATCCCCGTCCTGTGTCGGCTCTTGAAACACTCGCGCTTCGGCTCGATCTTCCGCTGACGCGGATTGATGGTGCCGGGCACGAGCCCTGGTTGGAGCGGCCCGACGCCGTGCGAGTGCACCTCCGGCGATTCGTGCAAGGCGCTGTGGATGCATAGGGTTTCGGCCAGTTGGTTGGCCGGCTTCATCCCCGGCTGTTGGCATCGGGGCGGGTTCGGTGTCGAACTGGGCCGCTCACCTGGGTATTTTCCGGACGCTGAGGCGGCCTTCATCTGATCACGCGCTCCGATCAAGGTGCACTGACTACGACGAAGGCCGTGAGGATGAGTCTGCTGCCTGAAACTGCTTCAGGGGAGGTTTTCGCTGAATTGTCCATCTTCCGGAACGAGTTGTAATCGTGTCAGACCGCACGAGGTGATGAGCTTTTCGAGCTGGCGGACGCGGTGTTGTGTGCTCCTGGAGCTGGAGGTTGAGCCGACATTGCCGGCCGAGCACCGGCGTGGGCACGGGGCGATGTGCGACGGCCTCAAGGCGGGGCGGATCGACATCGGCCGGGCTGCCGTTACCGCGGTTCCGGGAGGGGTGTCTGGTGCCGGCCATGGATGTGTCGCCGTGGCTGCGGTCGGATACGCCATGTTCTCCGGACCGGCTGTTCTGTCACGTCTACGGCCGGGCCAGAACGGCACCGCAGTCTGTTCACGGCTGGCCGTACTCCTTCGTTGCCGTGCCGGAGATGGGCGCCACGTCCTGGACGAAGATCCTGGAAGCCGTCCGGCTCGGTCCTACCGGTGATGCCACCCGCGGTGACCGGCGCCCAGCTCCGGGGTGTCGTCGAGCGGTCACCGAAGCAGGCCAGCGGGCTCCTGGAGAACCGGACATCACCGTCGTGACCGATGCCGGTTACGACACCACCCGCCTGGTCTGGGGGCTGCGGGACTTGCCCGGCGAGTTGGTCGGCCGCGTCCGCGGGAACCGGGCGATGCGGCTGCCGAAGCCGCCTCGCGTCTACGACCGAAGGGCGGCCGGTCGCCGAAGCACGGGTCGGAGTTCCGCTTTGCCGAGCCCAGGGATCGGCCCGAGCCGGCCGTCACCACTCGCACGGCCACGGCGAACTACGGCAAGTCCACCGCGCAGGCATGGGGCGGGTCCACCCGCGGCTGACCCATCGGGCTGCCTCGCTGGACCACGAGCGCGAACTTCCGCCTGTCGAGGGTACGTTGATCCGCCTGGCGGGCGAGCACCTGTCGAAGGACCGGGTGGCCCCGGCGGCGTGGTTGTGGTTCTCGAAGCCCGGCGCCACGGGCGTGGACGTCGACCGTGTCTGGCGGGCATTCCTGCGCAGGTTCGGCCTGGAGCACACATTCCGGATGTTCAAGCAGACCCTGGGCTGGCCCGGCCCCGGCTGCGGGAGTCGGAGGCCGCGGACCGGTGGACGTGGCTGATCATCACCACCTACACCTGGCTCCGGCTCGCCCGCCAGAAGTCGGCTGCACCGCACCGGCTCACACCCGCGCGGGCCCGGCCCCGGAGGGCCTTCCGGCACGAGGGACAGATGCCGGGCACCACGCTACGACGTGGGTAGAACCGTCCGTCGCGATAAAGACCCTCATCACTCTAAAACAGTTGAAGAGTTAACGAATAAGCTCAGTTGCTGTGCCACAAGAAGCGGTGGGTGTGAATCGCGAAGTAGGGGAAGTTCTCCACGGACGCGACGCCCTCGACGGCGCGTACGACGTCGTTGATGAAGTCGAGGAGATCGTGGGGCCGGCCGCACACCACCTCGGCGAACAGGTCGAAGCTCCCTGCGGTCAGAACCGTGTACACGACTTCGTCGTGCCGGGACAGTTCATCGGCGACCGCTCGGGGATCGCCGTCGACGCGCAGGCCCAGAAGAGCCATGGTCTGCTGCCCCATGGTCATCGGATCGGTCACTCCGACGACCTGGACCGCCTTGCTGTCGACCAGCCGCTGCAGCCGTAGCCTCGCGGCCGAGGGCGACAGTCCCACCTTCGGCCCGAGATCGGAGTAGGGAATGCGGCCGTCGACCTGTAGCTCCCGCAGGATCGCCTGGTCGATTTCGTCCACGAAGCACCTCTCTCTTTGCGTAGGCGGCAAGCCGTACAGCTGTTTCGAGCACAATGATGCATCCATGCGCTCGAATCAAAGGCGGCCTGCCCTCCGTCGAGTACCGGGGCCGAAGCCAAAGCCGATTGCCGAGTGCGCCGTCCGGCCACTGTGCCCTTCGTGCAACCGCCGCCGGACCGTGGACGGGTCACACTGCCCCCACTGCGAGTCGGCACACGCCCCCGCGACGAGCCAGGGGCTGGTGCAATCCATACCGCGGACGGCGTTCGGCACCCGTGCAGCTGCCGTGGGACCGGTTGCCCTGCACGCCTGAAGGTACGAGCTGCCGAGGAGCGTGTCTGCTGTCACGGGTGCCGGCGGTCCGCCCCCGGGCACCGAGACTTGACGGGGCGTCGAGCCCGAGGAGCCGTGATCGCGAGTCCTGCCGCCGGACCCTGCTGCGTCACCTCGAAGGGTTCACGCCCCGTGTGAGCTCGGCAAGGGAGATCGGTGAGCCGAGGATACGCTCAGCCACGCGACACCCTGACTGGAGCGCGCCGTGGACGGTGGCTGGATCGCGCCCCCAGGTTGCTTCTCCCGCAAAGTGGAGAACGCCGTCGACCGGTCCTGCCATCGCATCGTGATCGTCGTGCGAGGAGCCGACGGCGACGTAGGAGTATGAGCCGAGGGCGAGAGGGTCGGTACCCCAGCGTGTGATCCAGTGCGCCACGGGCTCGGGGACGGAGTCGCCGTAGATCTCGCGGAGGGAGCCGAGCACCGACGAGACCACCTCTTCGTCGGTCATCTGCTCGATCTCCCGCCCCCAAGCACCGCCGGCGAAGGTCAGCAGCATCGGCTTGCCGCTCACCACGGAGACGTCGTACCAGGAGTGCCAGGGGACCCCGGCGCGGCCGTGCTGTCGGATCGCGTAGACGTCGTCCTGCCAGAACCGGTCCGGAAACTGAAGGAAGACCTTGTTGAACACGCCCATTCCGAGCCGAGCGACCGGTCCCGCAATGGCCTCGGGCAGCGTGGGCGTGAACTCGATCGTCCCTGCTTTGAGCACGCCCAACGGCACTGTGACGATCACCTGGGCGGCGTCGAAGGACTCGTCCTCCGTGTCGACCCGCACCCCCGTAGCCGACCTGGTGATGGCGGTCACGGTCATTCCCAAACGCACGTCGAGGCCTTCCGCGAGGACCCGGGGAAGCACATCGTAGCCACCCGGGAAGATCACTTCCTCACCTTCGATGGCGTCTTCGTCGAGGGCGTGAGCGGCGACCTGCTCGATCTCCGCGCCGCATTGTTCCTCCGTGCGATGCCGATAGAACGCACGGACCCTTTCAGCGCGTTCTGGCTCCCATCCGGTCGCGGCAAGGGCACGCTCGGCCACGGTGGCGTAACTCTCGTCGGGGCCGGACGTCGCGACGGTGCGCTGCAAGAGGTCATCTGCCGTGTCGACGTCGACCGTCCACCTCTGTGTCGCGTCGTCGTCCAGCAGGCGCTGCGATTCGTCGTGGTCGGCGATCGGCCGCCCACCGGCCTGGAAGCTCCCCACGGTGAACTCGCGTGTCTCCATGCCCAGCGCGGTGACAACTTCCGTGAGTGGGTTGCCGGTGAGGCCATGGATCCATGAGGCTCCACGGTCGACGGAGAACCCTGCAGTGCGGTCCGTCCAGACCCGCCCGCCGACGCGGTCTCGCGCCTCAAGCACGACCACTCGTCGTCCTGCGGCGTGGAGCAGTCGAGCTGCGGTGATGCCGGCGATACCCGCGCCGACGACAATGGTGTCCATCATGTTCCCTTTTTCTCCAGGGTGCTCAAGGTTGGATCTGCATGTCAGCTGTCGGAGGCAGGCGTGCCGCCGACGGCGAAGCCGCTCACCCGGACAGGCCGAGAACGCCACCGCGCAGCTATACCCACCGCTGACGACTCCTCTCCGGTCGGCGCGACGTGCTTCCGCCGACAGGAGCCCGAGCGGGAGCCGGTGCGAGGCCCGCGGGGCCGGTGCCGCACGGAGGGTTGGTCCGCGGCGACGGTCGCGGTCGGGGCCATGAGGCCCTGAGTGAGGGTGTGCACGGTCGTGCCGCCCGTGAACTCGACCACCAGGTCGCGGATGTGTAGTACGTGAGGACTTGGTACAGCCCCTGCTCTCGTCCGGGCGCCGCTGTCGGCGGCGCGAGCCGCGGCGAGGAGATCGTCGTTGTCGAGCCTGCCCAGCTCGGCGTCCACCTCGTCGAGCAGCAGAGTGCTGATGCCCTTGCAGAGCTCGGCCGATGCGATGGAGGGTGAGCGGGGGTCGGCGACGCGGGCGGCCGGCGTACGAGGTCGGGGACGGTGGTTCGGCAGGGTCGCCGGCCGGCAGACCGAGCATCGCCTCGGCTCCGCATCGCGAAGCGCCGACATCGAGTCCGGTGTCACCGGGTGGGGCCGTGGCCGAGCTGGACGAGGGCCAGGTCGAGCATGTCGGCGAAGAAATCGGCCGCGGCGGTGTCGATGCACAGTGGGGGCTTGATCTTCAGGATGTTGAGGTGGTCCCCCGTGGGCTGGACGACCACGCCGAGGTCGAGCATGCGGTCGCAGAGTTCGGCGGTCTCCTCCGCCGCGGGTTCCAGAGTGGTGCGGTCCCTGACGAGTTCGAGGCCGAGGTACAGGCCCGATCCGTGGACGGCGCCGATGACGCCGTAGCGGTCGGCCAGAGCTTCGAGTCGGCGCTTCAAGTGCCTGCCGACGCGTACCGCGTTGCCCTGGAGGTCCTCGTCGCGCAAGGTGTCCAGGACGGTGAGGCCCACGATGCTGGAGACCGGGCTGCCGCCGGTGGAGGAGAAGAAATAGCCCTGGTCGCGGTACCGGTCGGCGACCGCCTTGGACGTGATGACGGCGCCGAGCGGATGCCCATTGCCCATGGCCTTGGCGACGCAGACGATGTCGGGTACGACGTGCTGCTGCTCAAAGCCCCAGAACCAGTGCCCCAGGCGGCCGTAGCCGACCTGGACCTCATCGGCGACGGCCAGACCGCCGTGACGGCGCACCGCCGCGTACACCTCGGCCAGATAGCCGTCGGGCAGGGCGACGCCACCGGCGTTGCCGTAGAAGGTCTCACCGATGAACGCCGCTGCAGGGCGGCCGGAGGCGGCCAGTTCGTCGATCACCGCGACGGCCTCGGGCGCGTAGCGTGCGGCGTCCGGCCCGCGGTGCCGGCCGCGGTAGGAGTTGGGCGAGTCCACCGTGTGGACCCAGCCCGGGCGGGTGGCCAGCGCGTTCGGGTTGTCCTGGAGCGAGGTGGAGACCGCGTCCGAGGCATACGTCCAGCCGTGGTACGCCTCGCGCAGCGCGACGACGTCGTGCCGCCCCGAGGCGCCGATGGCCAGCCGGAGGCCCAGATCCACCGCTTCGGAACCGGAGTTGACGAGGAACACCGTGTCCAGAGGATCGGGGAGGAGGGCCGCGAGGCGTTCGGTGAACTCCACCACCGAGGCGTAGTGGAATCGCGAGTTGGTGTTGAGCCGGCGCAGCTGGTGGGAGACAGCCCGCTCGACGTGGGGGTGGGCGTGGCCCAGCGGGGTGACGTTGTTGACGATGTCGAGGTACGAGCGGCCGTCGGCGGACAGCAGGTGGTGGCGCCAACCACGCTCCATACGGGGAGGGTTGGCGTAGTAGTGCTCCTGCACGGTGGCGAACACGGCGCCGCGTCGGCCGAGCAGGTCGTTCCGGTCGGTTCCGCCGGAGGCCGGGAGGCCCAGGAGCGGCGCGGGGTCGGCGGTGAGCGCAAGCCAGCCGGCGGCGTACTCCGGGCGGACGAGGGGAGGGACATCGGGGCCGCCGGCGTCGCGGAGCGCGACGTGGACCGAGGACCCGGAAGGGAGGTGGGCGATTTCCTCACCGGCCCGAATCGATGTGCCGGAGGAGACCAGCGGAGGGATCGTACGGGGGAAGGACAGCGTAAGTACCCGCGGGCCGTGTGCGATCTCCACCCGGCCCGGCGCCGCGGTGAGGACCTTTCCCTCTACGGGGGCCTGCGCCACGGTGTCCCGGCCCAGCCTCAGGTCGACGCCGGTGGGCACCGTGGCGGCGGAGACGGCCGAGAGTGCCGGAGTCCGTGTGAGCCTCGCACGGGCGTAGCCGGTGGCGGCCGCGAACGCACCGCCGGCGAGCGCGTCGGCCACCAGCCGGTCCTCGGCGTCGGCGTCGAGCCAGGCCCCGTGGTCCATGGAGTCCGCATCGATGGACAGGTCACAGAGAGCGACGCGGTCGGCCGGGAGGTCTCGTAGCAGGGGGCACACGGGCGCATCGGCCTCCCCGGGCGCCTCGTCCAGGCCGATCGCGGTCTTGACGAGGAGGGTCATCACGGGCAGCGGGGTCCCGGTGGCCTGCTCGAATATGCGCCATTCACGAGCGAGCGCGGCCGTGGCGTAGGCGTTGTCGGCGTCGACGGCGGCCTGGTGCCGCCCGCTGACGACCAGACCGGCGGCGCGCAGGACCACCAGCGGCCACAACGCCTCCGCCTCCGCCGCGGAGAGCGGCCGGATCGCGTGGAAGGCGCGGACAGCGGGCAGCACGTGATGCGGCTCGGCCCCGTCGTGGTGGAGCACGGACGAGAGGCATACGGCCAGTTCGCCGATCGCCCAGCTCGTGGTCAGGTCACCGAAGTCGATGATGCCGTCGGGTACGGGCAGGGGGGCGTAGGGTCGGCGGATCAGATTGTCGTCGGTGAGGTCCAGGTGCACGGCCTGCGACGGCAGCACGTCGGCGAGCCGCTGGATCCGAGCCCAGGCCTCGGTGGTCGCGGTTCGCACGGCGGTCCGTTGTTCGTGCCCGTCGATGTGCTCGGCGAGCCCGGCAACCACGCGGTCGGCGTGGCGCAGGTCCCACTGGAGGACGCGGTCGAGGCCCGGGTGCCGGTAGTGGCGCAGGGCGGTGCTGACCTTCGCGGCGATCGTGCCCATGGCCGCAACGGTGCCCGGGGACAGATGCCGGGGCCCCGACAGGGGGCCACCGGGCAGGTAGCGCAACAGCCGTACCACGGCCGGTCCGCCGTCGGTGTCCATCGTCGTCCGGCGGGGGGAGCCGTCGGGGTGGCGCAGGACCGTGGCGACGCGCAGCTCCGGGTGGGCCGACGCGATGAGATCCGCCGCTGTGTCCTGGGCCTCGGTCTCCAGGGCACCGAAGGCAGGGTTGGCGATCTTCAGGATCGCCAGGGCCTTCCCGTCGTCGGCGCGGAGCAGGAAGTTGGCATCCTGCTGGCTGCCCAATGCTTCCGCGTGGGCGGAGCGGCCGAGGAGTTCGGTGCCAACGCGCTCCGCCTCGGCAGGCGTCACCCGCGGTGCGGGAAGCGCGTCCTCGGCGAAGAAGTCGATCGTTCGGTACTCGTCGTGCGGCATGCGGGGTCCTCGGGTACGGGCGACGGCGCGGAAGTCCTCTGCTTGAACAGCGACCCAGGAAGGCGTTTCAAGCACAATGGCCGACTCGCACGCTTGAATCAACCGTCGTGACGACAGAATCTGTCGAATCACGAGCTGCGACATTGTTCTCGTGCGGCCTTGCAGCATCAGGTTCCCGGCGTTCGCGGCGGCGTCGGTCGGCAGGTCCTCGCGCAGCAGATCGCCCGCGAATCGGCGCCGAGCGGGGAGGCGGCGGGCTGCTCGTCCTCGGCAAGGCGGAAGATGGCGGCCTTCCCTTGGACCGCGCCCCCTGCACGGCGCTCGTCATCGCCGCCCCCGCATGGACGAGCCCGCACCTCGAACCTCGCGACCACGAGCAGATCGTCCGCCAGCTCATCGGCTCGTCGGCTCATCGGTCCCGCCCGCGGGGTCGCTGCGGACGTCCAATGCCACGCTCCCGCCTGCTACAGGCGCGCCTTGTGTATCGCTTCCAACCCCTTGATCGACAGAGTTCTGACGGCCCCGGGACCGCTTCTCCTCGACCGGCTCGACCTGGAGCAGGCCATCCCGCCACGCATATCGCGATCACCGCGTACGAAAGGTCGCGAAGTACTGGCGAGTTGCCTCCGGGGCTTTGTGTGTGGCAGCGGTCAGCCCTGTCGGCGGAGGTCCAGCATGCAGAAGACCTTGTCGTAGCGGCGTTCGCCGACGGCGACGAAGTCGGGCAGACGACCGTATTCGGTGAAGCCCAGCGACCGGTAGAGATGCAGGGCATTGGTGTTGTCGCCACGGGCGTCCAGGGTGAGGACCTCGATACCCGCCTGCCGGGCATCAGCGATCAAGGCGGCGGTCAACGCCCGACCGACGCCACGACCATGGGCACCAGCATCTACCGCGATCTTCTCCAGATCGGCGTGTGGCCGATGGGTCGGTCGGGCGTAACGGAGCCAGTAGCCGAACCCGACAAGCCGACGGCTGAGGTATGCGGCACGCAGGGCCGCGTCCCCGGCCCGCGCCGCAGAGAAGACGTGGTCGAGAAGTTCCGTCACCTCATCGCGCGAGGGTGGTTCGACCCAGCCCAGTGCGGCACCTCCGCTGACCAGGTGCGACAGGATCTGGTGGGCCGACTCCGCGAACCGGGCCTCCAGCCCCGGATCGGAAGTCAGCTCCATGGCGTCAAGGACGGCTGGCTCAGCGGTCGCACCGCCGGTCATGACCGGATTCATGACCAGCAGCCTAGCCAGCCCAAGATCCGGACGAGGCCCCGCGCCGTGACCGCACTGCCGGTCCAGCGCCGTACCAGTGGACCGGCGGCTTCACCGCACAGCGCGGGGTGTGGCGAGCGAGGTCGTCGGCCGATGAAGGAACTGCAGCCGGCGCAGTAGCCGCTCCGTTTCGCTCTCACGACCGAAGATGTCGCTGACGACGGGACGTCCCCCGCCGAAGAGTTTGCGGAACGCGTCAGGGCTCGGGGTGCCGCCATGGTGGAGCACGGAGCCGCAGCACGTGACCTGCCGTGAGCCCGTTGAAGAGTGTGCCCACGGTCTGCGCCGATCACCTTGGTGGAAGCGGTGATCACAAGGTTGTCCCTTGGTTGCCGCTGCCGACCAGTGCTCTTGGCACCTGGTCAGGTACAGGCTTCTGAGCTGGGGTTTGTGAAATCCAACGCCGTTTCATGGAACCGGATCGCTGAGACAGAACCTGGACACTCGCGGGA
>NZ_JBEZLL010000041.1:0-72543 GCF_040652135.1 Streptomyces sp. NPDC048295 | reverse complement strand
TCCCGCGAGTGTCCAGGTTCTGTCTCAGCGATCCGGTTCCATGAAACGGCGTTGGATTTCACAAACCCCAGCTCAGAAGCCTGTACCTGACCAGGCGTCAGGTGGGGGAGTGACCAGCGCGGGAGTCGGCGGAGCGCGCATTCGCGTGGGCCCTGGAACCGGTCGAGCGGACAGCCACCGTGTCGGCGGGCTGCCCCGGACGGCGACGGTCAGCGCCTGGCCGCAGGTGTCGAGCAGGTGCTCTTCTGCGGCTGCGCCATGTGGGCGCGCGCGTGACCGGAAGCGATGCCGCGGGCAGGCAGCAGCGGGGCCCGAGGGCCCCGGTTGCGTACCCGCCGGGACGGCGCGTCAGAGCACGGCGAGGCGGTCCGCCAGCAGTTCCACCCTCTGCTCGCTGTCCTCCGGCAGCAGCCGTCCCGCCCGGGTCAGGGTCGCGATCCCGTGCAGGGACGCCCAGAACACCTCGGTGAACAGCGCCGGGTGGACGCCGTCCCCGGCGACCTCGCCGAGGCACTCCAGCAGGGCGGCGAAGGCGTCCTTGAGGGGCTCCGGGGTGTCCTCCTGTGCGTACGCCAGGCCGCCGTCGAGCTGGAACAGGGCGTCGTAGACCGCCGGGTTGCGCTCGGCGAAGTCGAGGTAGCCACGCGCGAGGGCGGTGACCCGGGCGCGCGGACCGTCCGCGGCGGCGGTCGCGGCCCGCAACGCGACGGCCATCTCGGCAGCGCCCTGGAGGGCGACGGCGCCGATGATCTCGCGCTTGCCGCGGAAGTGGCTGTAGAGGACGGGCTGGCTGTACTCGATGCGCTCGGCGAGCCGGCGCGTGGTGACCGCGTCCCAGCCCTGCTGCTCGGCGAGTTCACGGGCCGTCGCCACGATGAGGCGCTCGCGCTCCGCTCGTTCCCGCTGCTTTCGTTCCTGTACCGACATGATTCGATCCTAGCACCGCTAGACAATGGAGCGGCAGTAGTACTAGCGTTACCTCGACAGCTAGCAACGCTAGATATCTGGAGGGGTCGTCATGCTCGACGCACTTGAGGTCGTCACCACCGTGGTCGTCGGCCTGCTGGTGGGGGTGGAGTTCTCCGTCGCCTTCGTCATCAACCGGATCCTCGACGCCCTCCCCGGCGACGCCGGCCAGCTCGGCCGAAGCCACGGCGGCCGGATGCTCGGCGCCGTGATGCCGTTCTGGTACATCGGCTCGGTCGTCCTCGCCGCGGTCTGGGCCATTGTCGGATGGGGTCACCACGGCACCGGACTCGTCGTCACCGCCGCCGGACTGCTGATCGTCAGCGTGATCATGTCGCTGCTGCTGCTCGTCCCGATCAACAACCAGGGCAAGACATGGACCCCGGAGAACCGGCCCGAGGACTGGAAGAAGCTGATGAACCGCTGGGACCGCTGGCACTACGCCCGCGTTGCCGTCCTCATCGGCGCCTTCGCCCTGCTGGTCGCCGCCCTCGCCTGATGTCGAAGTCGTTCTGACATGCGCTGGTTTGCCGCTGAATGCCGACAGCTTTCGTCCTGTCGGGGGGAACAGCTGCCGCTCACCTCCCACAACTGCGATCCCGACGAGCCACGCCCCTCGATCGGCCGCGTCCGCGCGGCCTGATCGGGCTCTGCACGACTCGGCAAGCTCCACGACGCTCACCAAATTGGCCAAGAATCGCAAGGAGAAGATCAATGTCGCTGAAGATGACCAACACCGTCCTGGCCGCCGCCTTCATTCTCTTCATCCTCTGGTTCGGGACGGAGTTCATCCTGAGCCCGGAGACGACGGCGCCGGGCTTCGGCCTGCCGATCCGGCCGTCCGGCGACGGCGACGGCTTCCTGATCATCAAGGGAATCCGCGACGTCGTCCTGGCCCTGGTCCTGGGCGTCCTGCTGGTGACGGGCCACCGCCGGGCGCTGGGCTGGGTGCTGCTGGTGGAGTCCCTCGCCGCGTACGGCGACATGGCCACCGTGCTGGCCCACCACGGCTCCGTGGCCACCGCGCTCGGCATCCACGGCCTGACCGCGACACTGATGGTGGTCAACGGGCTGCTGATGATGCGCGAGACCCGCAAGGTCGCGACCGCTCTGGCAACGCCCGCCCCGCCTAGTGCTGTGACCGCATAGGTTCACCAGGTTGGAGCGGCCTCGCCTTCACCGCGCAGGCTGTGGGACTGGAGCACTCGCGCAGGGGAAAACGGCGCGACACGCAAGTGTCACCGGAGGTCGGGTGAGGCCTGACGTCGGGAGAGAAGCAGCCTGCGCCGTTGTCGGTCGATTTCGGTGACGACGACCGTGACCTCCTCGCCAACCTGAAGGACGTCCTCCGGAGTCTCCACAGGCGTCCAGGTGAGCTCTCGAAGATGAACCAGTCCCTCAATGCTGTCGGCGACCTGAACGAAGACGCCGAACGGGACCAGCCTGGTAACCCGTCCTTGCAGCTTCTGGCCCACCGCAGTCCCTTCGACGAACGCTGCAAAAGGGTCTGGCTGCATCGCTTTCAAGGACAGCCTTGCCTCTCCGTTCCAGTCGTCGAACTGGAAAAACTCGCATGAGACGTGCTGCCCGACCCGCACGACGTCCGAGATCGCTTCGACATGCTGCCACGACAGTTCGGCGACCGTGATGAACCCGACGCCGGGGAAGATCGGGTGGTCAGGGCCGTTGTCCAGCGACACGAACACGCCGAACCGTTCGATCGCCGCGACTGTGCCGGAAGGATCTCTCCGCGCCGACGCGATGTCAGGAACGCCCAGAGTTCCGGGTTCTCGGTGGCGGTCATCGCCAGTCGGACCCGGCCCTCGTCCGGGTCAACGGCCGTCACTTCAGCGGTTATCCGCTGGCCGACCTCCACGGCCCCAGCCAGGTTCCAACGCCAGGAGACGTCTGCCCGCCGGACGGTCCCCAGCGGGCGCGCAGAGAACCCGTCCAGGGTTACCGCCACCCCCTGAGACCGCGTGATCTCTGCGACCGTCCCGCTGCAGAGGTCACCGACGTGGATCCCGGCCAGGAAATCCCGAGAAGCCTGATCGTCCGGCACTGCCCCCATACCGTCCAGCCTCTCATGGGAAGCCATGCGCCACCCCGACGTCCTGGGCGCCCAACGACGCGAACGCGCCCGTGTCCGCAGGGAGAAAGGCATCCGCTGGGGTGGGAGTCCCGCCGTCGTGTGACCGGTCAGCCCGGCAAGGTCGGGTTGGTCAGCAGCACGGGTCAATCTCCTTCGGACCGTAGAGGGCAGCGGCCTCTCCTGTGATCAAGGCCCAGTAGCGGTCTCCGAACGACCAGTGCCACCACTCCGTTGGGTAGTTCACCAGCTCCACGGCCGTGAGCACAGTGCCCAGCAGTTTCCGGTTGGTGCGGGCCTCCTCGCTGATGTTGGCGGCATGGGTGTAGCAGGCGCCCTCGCTCTCCTCCGGGTCCGCGTTCATGCGCGTGCCCAGGTCCAGTTCGTGCCCGTCGGCGTCAGCCAGGGTGAGGTCGACAGCTGCGCCAGCGCTATGCGGAGCAATGCCGGGTGGTGACACATAGCGGCTCGCCGCCGAGTGGATCTGCTCGGCGGACCAATCGGGGTGGGCAGCTCGCAGTTGATCGGAGTACTCCTCGAAGTACTTCCGCTGAAGAGAAGGAGGCCGGTACCCCTCAACGAACAGCAGCCGCAAGCCCTGCGGAAGCATTGCCTGGGCCTTGACCAGCCGTTCCAGCACGCCCTCCCGCAGGTACGCGAAGACGTCTGCCGGATCCTGCTCGCGTGTATCGACCAACAGCGAGTCGCCGCGGCGGACGTCCACAAGACGTTCACCGCACTCAGCAACAGGTATGGCAGCGACTTTCGCGTCCGACATCAACACGATCTCAGTCATGACGCGATCATTCCGCAGGACCCGCCCCGGCGAACCTTCCCGGTCACGGCACTAACCAGGCCACGGGAGGGGCCCACCACGTGAACCGGACGACGGTGTCGTTCCAGTCCTTGTCCGTGTCGTCCTTGGCACAGCCTTGCCGTGTCGCGACAACGAGGATGGAGTGCGTGGCCGGCGGGGCCGAACACCGTGGCCCGGCCATCGGACGGACGACCCGGGCGCGGCTCCGTACCTACCGGAAACCGAGGTGCGTCTCTGTGCCGGCCAGCTCGACGCCGGCGGCCCACAGGTGAGCGGCGACGGCTGGATCGGCCATGTGGGGCGGGACGGGCTCACGCCGTGGTGTGCCGCGCAGGCCGAAGACCCGGGGCCCCCACAATTGCCCTCCCTGCACCTCCGCATCAAGGACAGCACGGACGACGGGCCATGCTCCGGCCTCCTTGCCCTGCACCAGGAGGCCGGCGGGCAAGGCGCGCAGCCGTTGGCCGGGGGTTGTCACGCGTACCGGCGGGCGGGACGGGGTGAGGGAGTCCAGTGCGCCGCCGGGGTGGGCCACCACACTGAGCACCGTGCTGCCCACGGCGCGCAGGCGGCGATCGAGTTCGAAGCCGAAGCACATCTGCGCCAGCTTCGACCGGCCGTAGGTGCGCTTGGGCCGGTAGTCCCGGGTCGACTGCAGATCGTCCAGGTCCAGCCGCTCGGACCGCGCCGCGAAGCTCCCCACCGTCACGATGCGGCCCGCCGGCGCCGCGGACAGTACGGGCGCCAGCCACTGGGTGAGCGCGAAGTGGCCGAGGTGGTTCGTGCCGAACATCAGCTCGTGGCCGTCCCCGGTCTCCCGACGCGGCGGGTCGTCGAGCGCGACCCCCGCGTTGTGGACCACCGCGTCGAGACGATCGAGGTCCAGCCCGTCCACGGCGGCCTTCAGGGACGGCAGGTCGGCGAGGTCCAGCCGAAGCTGCCGCACGCGCGCCCCGGGGACGCGCGAGCGGATCGAGGCCATGGCGGCGTCGGCCTTCGCGGCGTCCCGGCTGCCGAGCACGACGACGGCACCGGTGGCGGCAAGCTGTTCCGCGACGAAATAGCCGATCCCTGCGTTGCCCCCGGTGACCAGGAAGTTCCTGCCCTCGGCGGACGGCAGCCGGTGCACGTCCCACGGCCGGCTCTGGGATGCGGAAGACACGATGACGGACTCCTTGCGTTCGGGGGCGGCGTGCTCATGGGGAACACCGACCCGCCCAAGGTCGCAACCTCCACCGACAGACCCTCGACAGGTCACGCTCACCGCCGACAGGCTTCCGACATCCCTCCGGAGAACCGCGGAAAGCGAGAAGACTGCTGCGCCACGCCCGGTGCAGACTTGTTCCGGGCCCGGATCACGTGATGGGCCGCAGGCTGCGGAGCGTCGTTCTCCGTACTCCTCGGGGAGGATGAGGGCATGGAGCTGCGTGGGGACGAGGTCGAGCTGCGGCCGGTGGCCGACGGCGACAGCGAGATCCTCGAAAGAGTCGTGAGGGAACCGGAAGTCGCGGCGTGGTGGTCGCCCCCGGACGGCTACGAGCGCATGCTGGCCGTCGTTTTCGAGGGCGAGGTCATCGGCGCCGTCCAGTTCGACGAGGAGACCGATCCCGAGTTCCGCCACGCGAGCATCGACATCTTCCTGACGGCGAGGCACCACGGGAAGGGCCTCGGTACCGATACGGTGCGCACGCTGGCCCGGTGGCTGGTGCGGGAACGCGGTCATCACCGGCTGACCATCGATCCGGCCGCGGCCAACTCCGCGGCGATCCGCTGCTACGGCAAGGTCGGGTTCAAACCCGTGGGAATCATGCGGGCGTACTGGCGGGACCACCGGACAGGCACCTGGCAGGACGGTCTGCTGATGGATCTGCTCGCGGACGAGCTGGTCTGACGCGGACGGCCGTGCCGCCGGGGCTCCGCCGCCACGCGGCAGCCCCGACTGGCCCTGCGGCCGTGCCCGGCAGATGCCCTGGTCCGGGGCGCGGGCCCCGCTCGTATGCTCGGGTTCATGACCGATCCTCAGCGCGGACGTCCGACGACCAATTCCATGCGGCGTGCCCTCAAGCGGGCCCGCGACGGTGTCGCTCTCGATGTGGCCGAGGCCGCCGTTCTGCTCCAGGCGCGGGGGGAGGAGCTGACCGACCTCGCCGCTTCGGCCGCCCGGGTGCGCGACGCCGGCCTCGATGCGGCGGGGCGGCCGGGGGTGATCACGTACTCCCGCAAGGTCTTCATCCCGCTCACCCGGCTCTGCCGCGACAAGTGCCACTACTGCACCTTCGTCACCGTGCCCGGCAAGCTGCGGCGCGAGGGGCACGGGATGTTCCTCTCGCCCGACGAGGTGCTGGACATCGCCCGCAAGGGCGCGGCCATGGGATGCAAGGAAGCGCTCTTCACGCTCGGTGACCGGCCCGAGGACCGGTGGCCCGAGGCGAGGGAATGGCTGGAGGCCGAGGGGTACGACGACACCCTCGCCTACGTACGCGCCATGGCGATCCGGGTGCTGGAGGAGACCGGGCTGCTCCCGCACCTCAACCCGGGCGTGCTGAGCTGGACCGACCTCCAGCGGCTGAAGCCCGTCGCGCCGTCCATGGGCATGATGCTGGAGACGACGGCGACCCGGCTGTGGTCCGAGCCCGGCGGCCCCCACCACGGGTCCCCGGACAAGGAGCCGGCCGTGCGGCTGCGGGTGCTGGAGGACGCGGGGCGCTCCAACGTCCCGTTCACCACCGGCATCCTGATCGGCATCGGCGAGTCCTACGAGGAGCGCGCGGACTCCCTCTTCGAGCTGCGCAGGACCGCCCGCGCCTACCACGGCATCCAGGAAGTCATCGTCCAGAACTTCCGCGCCAAGCCGGACACCGCGATGCGCGGCATGCCGGACGCCGAGCTGGAGGAGCTGGCCGCCGCCATCGCCGTGGCCCGGCACATCCTCGGCCCGTCCGCCCGCATCCAGGCCCCGCCGAACCTCGTCGACGCCGAGTACGCGCTGCTCATCGGCGCCGGGATCGACGACTGGGGCGGCGTCTCGCCGCTCACCCCGGACCATGTGAACCCCGAGCGGCCCTGGCCGCACATCGACGAACTCGCCGAGAGGACCGCCGAGTCGGGTTTCGAACTGCGTGAACGGCTCACCATCTACCCGGAGTTCGTCCGGCGCGGCGAACCGTGGCTCGACCCCCGCCTCCTCCCGCACGTCCGCGCCCTCGCCGACCCGGAGACGGGACTCGCCCGCGAAGGCGCCGTCCCCGCCGGGCTGCCCTGGCAGGAACCCGACGAGGAGTTCGGCGCCGGCGGCCGCACCGACCTGTACCGCACCATCGACACCGAGGGCCGCACCGGCGACCGCCGCGAGGACTTCGACGAGGTGTACGGGGACTGGGAGGCGCTGCGCGAGGCCGCCGCGCCCGGCATGGTCCCGTCCCGGATCGACACCGATGTGCGCGAGGCGCTGAGCCGGGCCGCCGACGACCCGACGAAGCTCACCGACGAGCAGGCGCTCGCCCTGCTCCACGCGGACGGCCCGGCCCTCGACGAACTGTGCCGGATCGCGGACACCCTGCGCCGCGACGTGGTCGGTGACGACGTCACCTACGTCGTCACCAGGAACATCAACTTCACCAATGTCTGCTACACCGGCTGCCGGTTCTGCGCCTTCGCCCAGCGGCGCACCGACGCCGACGCGTACACGCTCTCCCTGGACCAGGTCGCCGACCGGGCCGCGCAGGCGTGGGACGTCGGCGCGGTCGAGGTCTGCATGCAGGGCGGCATCCACCCGGACCTGCCCGGCACCGCGTACTTCGACATCGCGCGGGCGGTGCGCGAGCGCGTCCCCGGCATCCATGTGCACGCCTTCTCGCCCATGGAGGTCGTCAACGGCGCCACCCGTACCGGCATGTCCATCCGTGACTGGTTGATCGCCGCGAAGGAGGCCGGGCTCGGCTCGATCCCCGGCACGGCGGCCGAGATCCTCGACGACGAGGTCCGCTGGGTCCTCACCAAGGGCAAGCTGCCGACCGCGACCTGGCTGGAAGTCATCAGGACCGCCCACGAGGTGGGCCTGCGCTCGTCCTCGACGATGATGTACGGGCACGTCGACCAGCCCCGCCACTGGCTCGGCCACCTGCGGACCCTGGCCCGGCTCCAGCAGGAGACCGGCGGCTTCACGGAGTTCGTCACACTGCCGTTCATCCACACCAACGCACCGGTCTACCTCGCGGGCATCGCCCGCCCCGGCCCGACCGACCGCGACAACCGGGCCGTCACGGCCATGGCCCGGCTGCTGCTCCACCCGCACATCACCAACATCCAGACCAGCTGGGTCAAGCTCGGCACGGAGGGCGCCGCCGAAATGCTGCGCTCGGGCGCCAACGACCTGGGCGGCACGCTGATGGAGGAGACCATCTCCCGGATGGCCGGGTCGGGTTACGGCTCGTACCGCTCCGTCCAGGACCTGGTCGCCATCGCGGAACTCGCGGGGCGCCCGGCGAAGCCGCGTACGACGCTGTACGGGGAGGTCCCCGCGGAGCGGGTGGCGGCGGCCGAGGAGTCCGACGGGCACCTTCCGGAGCTGCTTCCCGTACTGCCGGACTGAGGCGGCTCAGGAGGCGGGGGCGTCCGGTCCGGAAGAAGTGTCCGGGCCGGGCGCGGGCCAGAAGTCCGTCGTGTGCGGCGTGCCGTCGAGGGCCGCGTCGACCCGGCCCCGGATGTACGCCCCGGTCATCGGGCAGTCCAGGGCCTTGTCGGTGCGGCAGCCGAGCATGTGGGTGAGGACGGCCACGGCGCGTTCGAGCTTCGCCATCCGGTCCAGCATCGCGTCCCGCTGGGAGACGATGAGGGCGAGCCGGTCCGCGACGTGCTCGCTGTCGACGATCGCACTCGTCTCCGCGAGCGTGAGCAGACCGTCCTCGTGCCACAGCTGTGCGTACGCGAGAGCGGCCAGATCCTCGCGGGTGTAGTGGCGGACCCGGCCCCGGCGCTCGCTGTGCCGGACCAGGCCGCGCTCCTCGTAGAACCGGAGGGCGGCCACCGAGATCCCGAACGCCTCCGCGACCTCGCTGATCGAGTACAGGTCCTTCATGGGCACCTCCGGCCGACGCCCCCACTTGCGCTCAAGCTTACTTGAGCGTGAAGGCTGAAGGGGTAGGTCGTCCACCTCAGGAAGGTCCCCCGTGCCCGTGCCCGCACCTGTTCCCGTGCCCGTCACCGACCCGTCCGGTGCGGCCGATCCGGCTCCGCCGCGTCCCGCCCGCAAGGGGGCCGCCTCCGCCGCGCTGCTGGTCACCGGCTTCGTCCTGCTCAGCCTCAACACCCGGGTGGCGTTCGGGCAGCTGGGGCCGCTCGCCCCGGTGGCCGGGTTCGGGACCGGGACGCTCACCCTGCTCGGCCTGCTGCCACCGCTCTGCATGGGCCTGTTCGCCCCGCTCGCGGCCACCGCGCGGCGGCGGCTCGGCGAGGAGCGCGGCCTGTTCTGGGCGAGCGCGCTGCTGCTCGCCGGGGCGGTCGTCCGGATACTCGGCCTGCCCGGCCTGTTCGCCGGGACCGTGCTCGTCAGCATCGCGACGGCCGTCGTGAACGTACTGATCCCGGTGTTCGTGCGCAGCCGGTTCGACCCCCGCAGGGTCGGCGTGATGATGGGGGTCTACGCGCTGTCCATGGGGGCCGGTTCCGCGCTCGTCGCCGCCCTGATGGTGCCGGTGTGGGAGGCGTCCGGGCACTCCTGGCGGACCGCGATCGGGCTCGCCGTCGTCCCCGCGGCCCTGGCGGCGCTCGGCATGGCGCCCCAACTGCGGTACGCCGAGCGGGGCGTGGAGCGGGGTACGGGGCCGGCCCCGGTGCGCGCGGGCGTCCTCGGGGGCGGTGACAGGGGCCTCGCGGGGAGCCTGATCGCCTTCTTCGGGCTCCAGACCCTGCTCTTCTACACCACCCTCGCCTGGCTGCCCGCGATCCTCGTGGACGCCGGGGTCGCGGAGGGGACGGCCGGGGGCATGCAGTCCCTGTTCATCCTCGGCGTCGCGATCGGCGGCTTCCTCACCCCGGTCCTGGCCGCCGCCCGCGCGGACCAGCGCCCGCACCTCTTCGCGGTTCTCCTGATCTGCGCGCTCGGGTACGCCGGCCTGCTCGCCGCCCCCGCGAGCGCCCCCGCGCTCTGGGCGCTCGTGCTCGGCATCGGCCTCGGGGGCGGCCAGGCGGTGGCCGGAGTGCTGTACGTGAAGCGGGGCCGGGACCACGACCACGTCGCCGCGCTGTCCACGGTGGCGCAGACGGGCGGCTACCTGATCGCCGCCGCCGGGCCGGTCACCGCGTCCGTACTGCACGCCGTCACGGACACCTGGACCGTGCCCCTGCTCGCCTTCGTGGGCGTCCTGCTGCTGAGCACCGTGGCGAGCCTGCGCGCGGGGCACGACCGGCCGGTCCGCCCGGCCGCCGCGGACAGGGGCTGAGGAGCCGTCCGCGGCGGTCGGACCGGGGTCACTTCCGCCAGAACAGGTGGTGCGTCACCCCGCTCGCGCTGGGCACGACATCCAGGTGGAAACGGTCGAGCAGCTCGTCGGGCGACTTCCACAGCCGTGACCCGGAGCCCAGCTCCACCGGCGAGACCGCCACATGCAAGGTGTCGACGAGGTCGGCGTCGAGGAACTCCCGGATGGTGGTGGCCCCGCCGCCGAGCCGGACGTCCTTGCCCTGCGCCGCCTGCCGCGCCCGTCCCAGGACCGTGGCCGGGTCGGCGTCGACGAAGTGGAACGTGGTGTCGGAGAGCGTGAACGAAGGGCGCTCGTGGTGGGTCATCACGAACACCGGGGTGCGGAACGGGGGCTGGTCGCCCCACCAGCCGCGCCAGTCCAGGTTCTCCCAGGGCCCGCGCTGGAACCCGAACTTGCCGCGGCCCATGATCTCGGCGCCGATATTGCGTGCGTAGTCCCGCGTGAGGTAGTCGTCCAGGCCACGGCTGCCACCGGGGTCGGTACGCATGGGCCAGCTCGCCGTGGCCCCGGCCCAGGAGAACATCGCCCCGGGATCGGCGTCGCCGAACGGCCGTTCGAGGCTCGGGTTCTCGCCGGCGCCGAATCCGTCGCTCGAAACATTGAAGTTCTGGACTCTCAGCAGCTGAGTCACGGGTCTCCTCCTGTGCTTGTCGGTACGGAGGAGAGACTCCCAGGACCCCTCGAACTCATCGCCGGAACCCGCCAGTATTTTTCTCTCGGCCAACTGCGCACATACCCACGCGTACCCGATTCCGGGGCCTCTACCGACGGTTCCCGTTCGATTACAGTGCTGCGCAGTCACAGGCGGGCCGGATCTCGGGCCGACGGGGGAGGGGCACGGTGAGCACAGGGACCACGGCTGTGTGGGGCCGGGCCGAGCAGCAGGACTTCCGCAGCCGGGTGCGCGGCGCACTGCTGGGCGGGGCCATCGGCGACACGCTCGGTGCGGGGGTCGACGGGCTCACGCTCGAAGAGATCCGGACGGCCCACGGCGCCGACGCCCTGACCGACCTGGTCCCCGTGCACGGAGGACGCGGCACCGTCACCGCCCTCACCCAGCTCACCCTCTTCACCGTCGACGGGCTGATACGCGCCCAGGTCCGCCGCGACACCGGGGCCTGGCACCCGCCCACCGATGTGCACCGGGCCCATCTGCGGTGGGCGGCCACCCAGCACGACTGGGGGCCCGACGAACGCCGCGAGGACAACGGCTGGCTCGCCCAGCAGGAGTGGCTGTACGCCCGCCGGGGCCCGACCCGGGAATGCCTGACCGGATTCGGCGACGCCACCATGGGCACCCTCGACAAGCCCAAGAACCCCCAGGCGCGGGACTCGGCGGCCCTCACCCGGTCGGTGCCGTTCGGGCTGCTCGTCGGCTGGGAACCCCAGCTCGTCCTCCAGCTCGCCGTCGAGTGCGCCGCCCAGACCCACGGCCACCCCACCGCGCTGCTCTCCGCGGGCGCCCTCGCCGTCATGGTGCACGGCCTGGCCCGGGGCGAGACCCTGGACGGCTCCGTGCAGCACGCGCTGGGCCTGCTCGCCGAGCGCCCGGGGCACGAACCGGTCACCGAGGCGCTGAAGCAGGCCCTCGGCACCGTGCGCCAGGGCATTCCGGGGCCCGCCCTGATCGAGTCGCTGGGGGCCACGGACGCCGCGGAGGAGGTCCTCGCCGTCGCCGTGTACTGCGCGCTGGTCGGCGAGGACATACGGCACGGGCTGCGGCTCGCCGTCAACCACGGCGGGCCCTCCGCGGCCACCGGGGCGCTGTGCGGGGCGCTGCTCGGCGCGCTGCACGGCGAGACCGCGCTGCCGCCCGCCTGGCTCACCGAACTGGAGGGCAGGGCAACGGTGTTGGAGCTGGCGGACGACTTCGCCATGGAGATGACGCAGGGGCCGGCCCTGCACAGCCCGTCGGCCGCCGCACCGGGCTGGCTGGCCCGCTACCCGCGCGCCTGACACGTACCGCCCATGCCGGCCCCGTCCTCGCCCCGTCGAGCGGCGGGCGTCACTCCGTCACGTCGTTCACGCCTTTCACGTCCTTCGCGCCCTTCACGTCCCTCATGTTCTCGGTGACCGCCGTGTGCCCCGGACCGGCCTGGGCCGGCACCGTCGCTCCGGCCGCGCCCGCCACACCGCCCGCCGGGCCGTCCCCGTCCCCGTCCCCGTCCGAGTTGATCCGCTCGATGACCGCGTCGCGCTCCGGGGTGTCCTCGGGCCTGATGAAGCCGATCGCGACGTAGAGGACCAGCGAGATCGCCAGCGGCAGTGCCACCTGGTACTGGAGCGCGACATCCGTCTTCGCCGAACCGTCGAAGTCGTAGTTGGTGAAGTAGAACGCCAGCAGCCCCGCCGCCCAGCTGACCAGCGCCGCCGTCGGTCCCGACCTGCGGAAGCCGCGCAGCAGACCGAGCATGAACGGGATCGCGATCGGCCCCATCAGACCGGCGACCCACTTGATGACGACGGAGATGATGTCCTTGAACGTCGGCGAGTTGATCTGGGTGGCCAGCGCCATCGACAGACCGAGGAAGCCCAGCGTGGACAGCCGCGCCGCCAGCAGCCCGGCCCGGCTGCCCCAGTCGCGCGCCGCCTTGGAGAGGACCGGGGCGATGTCCCGGGTGAAGACCGCCGCGATGGCGTTGGCGTCCGAGGAGCACATGGCCATCGTGTGCGAGAAGAAACCGACGACGACCAGGCCCAACAGGCCGTGCGGCAGCAGCTGTTCGGTCATCAGCGCGTAGCTGTCCGAGGCGTCCGGCTTCTGCGCGTGGACCAGCAGCGGGGCGCACCACATCGGGAAGAACAGGACCGTGGGCCAGACCAGCCACAGCGCGGCGGAGAGCCGGGCCGAACGCTTCGCGGCGGCGGCGGATTCCGTGGCCATGTAGCGCTGGGCCTGGTTCCACATGCCGCCGTTGTACTCGAAGGTCTTGATGAAGAGATAGGCCAGCAGGAAGGTCACGGTGTACGGGCCGGCCGTCGGGTCGGTGTGGCCCTCGGGCAGCTTGTCCCAGACCGTCCACAGGGTGCTGACGCCGTCGAGTTCGCTCATGGCGGTGACGAGCATCGCGACACCGGCGAGGAGCTGGATGACGAACTGGCCCAGCTCCGTCAGCGCGTCCGCCCACAGACCGCCGACCGTGCAGTAGACGGCGGTGATGCAGCCGGTGATGAAGATGCCCTGGGTGATCGAGATGCCCGTGAAGACGGACAGGAGGGTGGCGATGGCCGCCCACTTGGCGCCGACGTCCACGATCTTCAGCAGCAGCCCGGACCAGGCGAGCGCCTGCTGGGTCGGGATGTTGTAGCGGTTCTTCAGGTATTCGAGCGGCGAGGCGACGTGCAGCCGCGAGCGCAGCCGGTTGAGCCGGGGAGCGAAGAGCTGGGCGCCGATGCCGATGCCGATGGCGATCGGCAGCGACCAGGTGACGAAGGAGGTGACGCCGTACTGGTACGCGATGCCCGCGTACCCGGTGAACATCACCGCGCTGTAGCCGGACATGTGGTGCGAGATTCCGGAGAGCCACCACGGCATCCTGCCGCCCGCGGTGAAGAAGTCACTGACGTTGTCCACGCGCTTGTGGGACCAGATCCCGATCGCGATCATCACGCCGAAGTAGCCGATGAGCACGACCCAGTCGAGACTGTTCATGTGCCCCCTCCAGGGGTCCGCCTTGTGAACGGGGTGCGCACTTCGTCAGTACGGCCGTTCAGCGGGGCCCCGTGCGGGAGCGGGGACATCGGGGATTGAACCGTCTGTCCGGTACCGGGGTCAAGGTTTTCACGGTCAGGGATGTGAACGCAGATCAGTAAGTCGAACAATTTTGCTTGCTCTTGACTTACGCGGTCGTTGTCGCCGACGTGACGGCGGACACACGATGAGCGGGCACTTCGTCAGGGTGTGCAGAGGGCAACGAGGAACGCCGCACGGGATGCGGGTCCCGTGCGGCGGAGAAGGGGAGGCTCATCGCATCAGGCCTGCCGCATCAGTTTTCGTCTCGGGCCTACTGCATCGGCATCGAATCGGGCCTGCTGCACCAGCTTCGCATCGGGCCTGCTGCACCAGCTTCGCATCAGGCCTGGCGCATCAGCTTCGCATCGGGCCTACCGCATCAGCTCGCCCGCGTTGACCAGGAGCGACTGCCCGGTGATGGCCCGCGCCCGGTCCGAGGCCAGGAATGCGACGGCCTCGGCGACATCGCCGTCGGTGGCCGGCTCCGGGAGCGCCATGCGCTCGGTGAGCCTGCCCAGCACCTCGGCCTCCGGCACCCCCTCGCTGTCCGCCGTGAACCGTACGTACGCCTGCACCGGCGGCCCCCACATCCAGCCCGGCAGCACCGTGTTGACCCTGATCCGGTGCGGGCCCAGCTCCTGCGCCATGGAGTACATGGCCGAGGTGAGCGCCCCCTTCGAGGCCGCGTACGCCGCCTGCTGGACCTGGGACGGCGCGGCCACCGAGGACTGCGTACCTATGATCACCACCGAGCCGCCGCGCTCCTTGAGGCCGGGCAGGCAGGCGCGGGTCATCCGCAGCGTGCCGAGCAGATTGACGTCGATCACCGACTGCCAGGTGGCGAAGTCGGCGTCCTCGATCCCGCCGAAGTAGCTGTCCCAGGCCGCGACATGGACCACCGCGTCGATCCGCCCGAACCGCTCCAGCGCCAGCGCGGCGAGCGCCTCGCACTGCGCCTCGTCGGTGATGTCGGTGGCCAGCCCGGCCGTGTGCCGGCCGTCCGGGTCGACCTCTGCGGCGGTCCTGGCGAGATTCCCGGAGGTGCGCGCGCCGAGCACCGCGTTGCCGCCGTCCCGCACGACCGCCGCCGCGACCCGGTGTCCGAGGCCCGCGCCCACCCCCGACACGATGACGGTCTTCCCCGCGAGCAACATCGGCGGCCTCCCGGCTCTGGCAGTTCTTCTGACGGGGCGTCAGAGTAGGACGCCGCTGCGGAGTACGGAAGGGGAACGGCATGAGCGACGAGACGCGGAGCGACACCTACGCCGAACTGGCCGCGCTGGGGCCGTACGGAGTCCATCCCGGCCATGCGCTGATCACCATGGTCGAACCGCACCCGGGCCAGGAGTACGCGTACAACCGCTGGTACGAGGACGACCACTACTACGCGGGCGCGATGGCGATGCCCTGGATGTCCGCCGGGCGGCGCTGGGTGGCCACCCGGGAGCTCCAGGAACTGCGCTACCCGGAGGCGTCCGCCGTCGCGCAGCCCGTCACGGCCGGCTGCTACCTGTCGACGTACTGGGTGACGGAGGGGCGCTACGACGACCACATGAGGTGGACCGTCGGCATCAACAAGAGGCTCAACCGGGACGGCCGGGTCCACCAGGGCCGGACCCATGTGTTCACCGCGTTCCAGGACCACGAGGCGACGGTCTACCGGGACGGTGCGGCGGGGCCCCGGGACTTCCACGCACTGGACCACCCCTACCGGGGGCTGGTTCTCGAAGTGATCGACGCCGAAGGGGCCGAGGGGCGCGCCGAGTTGCTGGAGTGGCTGCGCTCGCGTCATCTGCCGAAGCGGCTGGCCGGCTCTCCGGCGGCGATGGTGACCGTCTTCCGTCCCACGCCGCTGCCCGGAGACCGGATGAGCTATGTGAAGCAGGTCGAGGGCGTCGACACCCGGCTGACCCTGCTGTGGTTCCTCCAGGAGGACCCGGGGGAGTGCTGGGCGGACCACTTCGGCGGACTCGACGCGGCGGTCGCGGAATCCGGCCTGGGGCGGGTGGAGTTGGTGGCGCCGTTCATCCCGACGGTGCCGGGCACCGATCTGTACGTCGACCGGCTGCGCTGAGCACGGGGCTCCGGTGTTCCGGACGCCCGGCTGTCCGCCGGGCCGGGCACCGAGCCCCCTCGGCCAGGACGGCGGACCGGTCGAGAGGGCTGACGGCGACACCAGGACCGGCGTCGCGATGCGAGCGGGAAAAACGATTGATCAGGCGTCGACGGCACCCATGCCGACATCGCGCACGAATGCGTTCCATGCGGCGGGGACGAACGTGATCGAGGGGCCCTCGGGGGCCTTCGAGTCGCGTACGTCGATTGCCTGCGTGAGAGGGGACTTGACTTCGACGCAGGCGCCGTTGCCCCCGGAATACGAGGACTTCGTCCACTTGTCCGTAGCACCCTGACGAATGGCCATGTTCACTCCGGTTCAAAGAGTCGCGTGAATGACACCAACGGGTTCCGGTTGGTGTGATCGACGCTACTCGCCAAGTTCCTTTGCCGAAGGGGGCGTTCACTCGACCGAGTGGTATATGTCAGATACATCTTCCGCTCGGGTCGGGCGGCGGTGTACCTTACCGCCGCCCCTCCCGTAACATCACTTCATTTTCCGCAATCCGGACTTTGCGGGTCGGGCCGGGGTGCCGCACCGCTCAGCCGGTAATCGACCGGTGCCCAGTCGGTGCCCACTCGGCGCTCAGTCGGTGCTGAGTCCGGTGTACCCCTTCGCGATCTCGGTGATGAAGTGGCGCGTCTGCTCCACATTCAGCGCCTGCGCCCGCAGATGCTCGTACATGACGCTGTACCGCTGCACATCGTGGGCTTTTTCCAGATAGAGATCGCTGGTGACGCCTTCGATATAGACGACGCTGGAGTCCGCGGCGTCCGGGAATTCGAGAATGGCGTACTGCCCGTTGATTCCGGGGTGCGCGCCCATCTCGAACGGGAGCACCTGCACGGTCACGTGCGGAAGATGGGACAGCTCGACCAATTGCTCCAGCTGCTCGATCATCACCTGCCTGCCGCCGACCATCCGGCGCAGCGCGGACTCGTCGATGACCGCCCACAGCCGCAGCGGGTGCTCGGGGTCGGTGATGCGGTCCTGGCGGCGGGCCCGGACGCTGACGCGCTTGTCGATCTCGGACGGCGGGGCCTCCGGCAGCGCTCCGTTGATCAGCGCCTCGGCGTAACTCCGGGTCTGCAACAGGCCCGGGACCACCTGGGGTTCGTACACCCGCAGCGACTCGGCGTCGGTCTCCAGACCGATGTAGACGCTGTACGGGATGTCGCCGAAGGCATGCCACCAACCCTGCTGGCGTGAGTCCTTGGCCATCTGCATGAGCGAGTCGACGATCCGCTGGTCGTCGACCTCGTACACCCCGCAGAGGTCGCGGACGTCGCGCTGGCTGATGGAGCGGCGGCCGTTCTCCAGGCGGCTGATCTTCGACTGCGAGACCAGCAGCCGCTCCGCCACCTCCTCGGCCGTCATGCCCTTGAGCTCGCGCAGTCGGCGCAATTCCTGGCCCAACCGGCGTCGCCTGACGGTGGGATTGACGTTGGACGGCACGGAAACGGCACCTCCGGCTGTGTAGCTGTGCGTATCTACTGCTGAGCAGATTGCCACCACTTCCCCCGGCCGCGCTGGAAAACGGCCACACGCAGGCGCGCGGGGCAGCCATGGTGGTGGCTGCCCCGCGCGTGGTGCGGCTCCCGAACCGGGTCTTGGGGACGACGGTGCGGCGGTATTCGGTCGGTGCTGCCGTGCGTCCGTGCGGTCGCGCGGCGGTGCTGGGGTGTGTCGGTGCTGCGGTGCTGCGGTGCTTACGGCCCCGGGGGCTTGATGCGTCTAGTGGACCGCGGTCTGCGCCATGCTGCCGCGGCGTGACTGCGACTGCACTTGCGGTTGCAACGGAACTCCGGCCGCCTGGTTGCGGCGCGGCTGTGCGACCGCCCCGTTCTGGACGTCCATCACGGCGTGCGCCACGAGTCCGCCCATGGGGTCGTGTCTGATCAGGTCCCGGAGCCTGGAGCGTGATGAACGCCCCTCGTTCCCGGGGTACAGGTGCTTGCCGAGTCCGACCGCGTGGGCCAGCGCGGCGAGCGCCGCGGTCCGCGGGTCCGGCGGTACACCGGTGCGGATCGCACTGTCCAGCCTGGCTCTGATGTCCCGGCTGATTGCCGTGTCCGTCGCCTGGTAGCGAGTCGTCGGCAGCACCCCGCACATCTGGCCCGCCACGGCATGCACCATGCCGCACCGCTCCAGATGAGCGAGGTAGATCTGACGCAGCCCCAGCCGGGGCCCGCCGATCCAGTGGACCGCCCGAACCGGGCTGCCGCGTCGCCGCAGCAGTTCCAGTGCGGAGTCCAGAGTCGGATCTCCTGTCGGCCGTGGCATCACCACGGCGATACGATCCCCGTCAGGGGCTATCCGTCCTGCCAGAGCCAGCTCCACTAGCTGCGCCCCGGCGAGGCCGAGGTCGAGCGACTGCGGCTGCGCTGTGGTACCCGTGGTCGGGTCCAGAGCGAGCAGCAGAAGCTCCTCCGGAATTGTTCTGCGGCTCCTGCCCATCCATGCCTCCCCGCGTGGATGAATGACAGGGTGACCCCTCTCACATTGGTCTGTCGAGGGTGCCTGGGTGCTTTGTATGGGAACCAGTAGGTATGTCGTTCTCGTCTAGCAGCCGGGCCGGTGGTTCACACGGGACACTGGTAGATGGTTCGGACAGCGCGGGGGGTGTCCCCCGTGCCGCATGGAGGAGGCATCGGTGGCGGGCGAGTCCCCCGACAAGTCGGAGCAGCAGAAGTCGTCGGGGACGGCTACGAGCGAAAGCGATCCGCGGCTTGCCGTCTTCCGTGAACCGTCCGCCAAAGATGCGGCCGGCACCAAGACGGACACGGCGACGGCTGTCTTCCGCACGAAGCCGTCCGAGGACGACGAGGGTGGCGAGAGCGCCGAGGGTGTGAAGGCGGACACGGCGACGGCTGTCTTCCGTACGAAGCCGTCCGGGGACGGCGAGAGTGCCGGGGACGACGAGGGTGGCGACAGCGCCGAGGGTCGTGACGGCTCGGAGCGCGGTGGCGATGCGGAGCCGTCGGCGGACGCGGAGGCCGGGACCGAGGGCCCTGGCGGCGCTGTGGGCGCCGAGGAGGCCGCGGAGACCGGGGGAGTCGCGAAGGGCGCGGAGCGTCCGGAGAAGGCGCCTGAGGCCTCTGAGGGCGCGGATGCGGTTGAGTCCGCGGATGCGGCAGCGGACGAGGAGGGTGCGGCGGAGCCCGCAGCCGGCTCCGAGGCCGCTGATGGCGCTGATGGCGCTGATGGCGCTGACGGCGCTGACGGCGCCGGGGGAGGCGACGCGCGGCTGCGCGCGGCCGTTGCCGCCTGGGTGTCGAAGGACGACGAGGCGGACGAGGGCGACGCGAAGGCCGAGGACGCGAAGGCCGAGGTCTCGGAGGACGACGCACCGGAGAACGCGGCGGCTGCGTCGAGCGATGCCGACGATGCCGGCGACGCGGGCAAGGACGCGGGCAAGGACGCGGGCAAGGACGCGGACGAGGACGCGGACGAGGACGCGGAAGAGTCGTCCGATGACGAGCCGTCCGGCGACAAGGCTTCCTCCGGCGAGGAGAAGAAGTCCGGCGAGGCGAAGAAGTCCGGCGAGGCTGAGGACGCCGACGAGGCAGACGACGCCAAGAACGCCAAGAACGCCAAGGACACTGGCGACGCCAAGAACGCTGGCGACGCCAAGAACGCTGGCGACGCCAAGAACGCCGGCGACGCCAAGAACGCCGGCGACAAGCAGGGCATCGATCAGCCGACCGCCATTTTCCGGGCGCCCACCGCGCCCCGGGGCGACCAGCCGACCACCGCGCTGAAGATCACCCCGCCGCCGTCGAAGCCGGAGCCGAAGACCGACTCCAAGGCCGAGTCCGCCGCCGAGCGGACCAGCAAGTTCGTACCGCTGCGCGGGGACGAAGCACGGCCGGCGACGGCGCCCGCGCCCCGCAAGCCCGAGACACCCGCCGCCCCCGCTCCCGCCCCCGCTGCGCTGACCCCCGCCGAGCGGACCACGCAGCAGCCGATGCCGCCGAGGCCGCCGCTCGACCTGCTGGCCGAGCTGACGAACACGCCCCCGCCGCCGGAGACGCCGGTCCGCACCGCCGTCCGCAGGGTCAAGATCTGGACCCCGCTGGTCCTGCTCCTGCTGATCGTCTTTGCGATCGTGCAGGCAGTACGTCCACTGCCTGCACCCACCCTGGCGCTCTCCGTGGACCCCACATACACCTTCGGTGGTGGGAAGCTGGACATGCCGTGGCCCGGTGAAGGGCAGGGTGCGGTCGAGGTCGAGGGCGTCGGTTCGCTCGGCACGTACGGCAACCAGAAGGCTGCGCCGATCGCGAGCGTCGCGAAGATCATGACCGCGTACGTGATCCTCAAGGACCACCCGATCACCGGTAAGCAGAACGGTGGCCTGATCGAGGTCGACAAGAAGGCGGGAGAGGAAGCCAACCGCCCGGACGAGTCCACCGCTCCGATCCAGGAGGGGCAGAAGTACACGCAGCGCCAGATGCTGCAGCTGCTGATGATCCCCTCCGGGAACAACGTGGCGCGGCTGCTCGCACGCTGGGATGCCAAGACCGAGGATGCTTTCGTCGAGCGGATGAACGCGGCGGCCAAGGACCTCGGCATGACGAACTCGACGTACACGGACCCGAGCGGTCTGGAGTCCTCCACCAGGTCCACGCCCGCCGACCAGCTCAAGCTGGCCAAGGCGGTCATGCAGAACGACATCTTCCGCGAGATCGTGAACATGCCGCAGGCCGACATCCCGGGCATCGGCAAGACCATCTACAACAACAACGTGATCCTGCTGGAGCCCGGGGTGAGCGGCATCAAGACCGGTTCCTCGACTCCGGCCGGCGGCAACCTGGTCTGGGCGGCCGACACGGTCATCGACGGCAAGAGCCGCCGGATCGTCGGTGCGGTGATGGGTGCCCAGCTGGACGGCACCCTGGATGCCAAGCTGCAGCGAGCCATACAGAACAGCCTGAAGCTGATCAAGGCCGCCCAGAAGGGCGTCGTTTCCGCTGCTGTCGTCAAGAAGGGCGATGTCGTCGGGTATGTCGACGACGGACTCGGTGGCCGGACCCCCGTGGTCTCCACCAAGGACCTCAAGGCGATCGGCTGGGGAGGGCTCACCGTGAGTCTCAAGATCGGAGCGGGCGACAAGCCGATCCCGCACTCCGCGAAGGCGGGCACCACGGTCGGCGAGGTGACGGTCGGCACGGGTACCGGCAAGGTCTCCGCTCCGGTCACGCTCCAGTCGGAGATGACGGAGCCGACCTTCGGGGACAAGCTGACCCGTATCGGCTGAGCGAGGCACGGAAAACGGGCCCCGTCGCTTCTTGGCGTCGGGGCCCGTTCCGTTGTCCGGCTCCGGAGTGTGTGTGGTGCAGCCGGCCGCAGTGTCCCCAGCCGCTCGTGCAGGACGCCTCGTTGATGCCGCCGTCCCACATCACGCGTTCGCGGTTCGCCGTTCGCTGCGACGCGGACGGGCCCGGCGCGGGAGGTGTGGTTGCTTCGCCCGGCTTCCGGCTTCCGGCTTCCGGCTTCCGCCCTCCACTCCGACTTTGGCGTGCATTAGGGTAGCTCCGCCAGCGGTTGCTCGTATGGTCACAACACAGTTCGAATCGCCGTTCGCCAACCGCAACGGTCAGGGTGATGGCACGGGATTTGCGCATGCGCAGTACCCCTCCAAGTAGACGATCTTCACAGAGCCTGTACGGCGAGTGAGGTCGGCGAAAGGGGGGATCCTGGTCGGCCGACTTCCTGGATCGGACATCCGGCGAGTGGGGGAGTGCCTGTTCGGTGGCCAGGGCAACTACGGGGCTCGAAAAGGCGTCCCTCCGGCTGCCGGCCTTGTCGGCGTAACGGGCATCGTGGCGGTAGGACGAAAGACGTGGAGATCTGTAGTGACTGCCGTTGAGTCGACGCATGAGGACGGCAGCAGCGCCACCCCTGACGGGCGCCCGAACGCGTCGTCTTCCGGGCTGCGCACACCTGCGCCCGATTCGGCAGGGTCGAGCCCTTCCCCGCAGGAGAGCTTCTGGTTCGGGAAAGCGGGCCGCGTCGTCCTGATCGCGACGGCCGTCGCAGCCGTCACCCACCTGCTCTGGTTCTTCTTCTTCGCGAACAGCGGCGGCGACCTCGCGGCCCAGGACGCCTGGGCCGAATTCGTCGGCCGGCACCCCGGCACGGCGTACAACCTCGCCTGGTACGGGGGCATGCACCCCGTCTCGTACAGCGTCGTCTCGCCGTATCTGATGTCGGTGCTCGGCGTGCGTACGACGATGATGGTCGCCGGGACCGTGTCGGCGGCGCTGACCGCGCTGATCCTGGTCCGGGTCCGGGCCGTCCGCAACCCGCTGGCCTGCTCGCTCGCCGGGGCGTTCGCGTATCTGTGCAACGCGCTGTCGGGGCGGGTGACCTTCGGGCTCGGCATGATGTTCGCGGTGGGTGCGACGGCCGCGGTGTTCTGCTGGCCGTACCGCTGGCGGTACAAGCGCTGGGCGAAGGCGGCCGTCGCCGCGCCGCTCGCCGCGCTCGCGACGGCGAGCAGCCCCGTGGCCGGGCTGTTCCTGGGCGTGGTCGCCGCCGCACTGTTCCTGAACAAGCGGCGCCCCGGCGCGTACGCCATCGGGCTGGCCCCGGTCGCGGTGGTGGCGCTGTCCGCCTGGCTGTTCCCGTTCTCCGGTACGCAGCCCATGTCCATCGCGACGCTCTCGCTGCCGTTCCTCTTCTCGGTCCTCGTCTTCGTCCTCGTGCCGCGCGACTGGAAGACGGTCCGCACCGCGGCCGCCGTGTACGGCGTCGGGACGCTGCTGACCTATGTGATCGACTCGCAGATCGGGTCGAACGTCACCAGGATGGCGATGCTGTTCGCCGGAGTGGTGTTCCTCGCCGCGCTGCCGTACACCACACCGCGCTCCCGGCGCTGGTACGCGCTGATCATCGCGTTCGCCGGGCTGAACTTCTGGATCGGCTTCAAGGGCGTCGACGACATCGTCCGCACCGCCCCCACCGCCTCCTGGGCGCGTGAGCTGGCCCCGCTGGTCAATGAGCTGCAACAGGTCGGCGCCGAGCGGGGCAGGGTCGAGGTCGTGCCCGCGAGCAGCCACCGGGAGGCCTCCGCGCTCGCGCCGTACGTCAACCTGGCCCGGGGCTGGAACCGGCAGGCGGACATGGAGCGCAACCCGCTCTTCTACGACGACACCCTGGACCGCGCCAACTACCGCGAGTGGCTCGACCGCTGGGCGGTGCACTACGTGGTGCTGCCCAAGGGGACGCCGGACTCCAGCGGCGCGGTGCAGGAGGCGGAGCTGGTCGACGAGGGGCTGCCGTATCTGAAGCCGGTGTGGTCCGACGCCAACTGGCGGCTCTTCGAGGTGGACAGCCCGGTGCCGCTGGCCGATCCGCCGGCCACGGTGGACCGGGCCGGCGCGGGCGAGCTGACCATCCATGTGAAGAAGCCGGGCCGGATCCTGATCCGAATCCCCTACTCGCGCTGGCTCGCCGTGGTCGACGAGCAGGGCAAGGGCGTCGAGCGACCGCAGGAGACCGAGGAGTCCAAGCAGCGTACGGACGAGAGCACTCCGCGGACCTTCGTCAACACCAACGGCTGTCTGTTCAAGGTCGACGAGGACGCGGACGGCGACGAGTGGACGGAGCTGCTCGCACCGCGGCCGGGTGTGTACCGGCTGGCCGCCCCCTACCAGCTGTCACCCGGCACACCGTGCCCGGAGGAGCTGCGCTGACGTTCCTCGGCCTGGTACCCGCGGCCGGGGGACGCCATGCCCGCCGGGCCGGGGACGGTCTCCGGGACCGGGGTGGTCTGTGGGACCGGGGTGGTCTCCTGGCCAGGGTGGTCTTCGGGCCCGGGGTGGCCTACGGGACCGGGACGGTCTCCGGGACCGAGGTGACCTTCTGGACAGGGACGGTTCGGCGGGGGCCGAAGCGTCCCGGATCCAGTATCGAGCCATGACGAACACCGAGCACACACCCGGCATCTCGACCGTGCCGAACATCGAGCACGCACCTGGCATCTCGGCCGTGCCGAACATCGAGCACGCACCGGGCACCTTGACTGCGTCGAGCATCCTTGCCGCACCCGGCACCTCGACCGCGCCGGACATCGAGCACGCCCCCGGCACCCCGACCGCGCCGACCCTCCTCGCCGCTCCCGGCAGCAGCCCCGACGCCGTCGACGAGGTACCGGCGACCGACGACCGCGACCCCGCGCAGCTCCTGACGGCCATGGTCGACCACGTCCTGGACCTCGCCGCGACCTGGACCGCCTGGGACGGCCGCCCCGTCCCCGCCGGTGACCGGCTCTACACCCCGCACAAGGCGATCCGCCGCGTCGCCGACCACATGGTCGACCATCTCGCGGAGATGGAGGCGCGGCTCGTCGGCGAGGAGACGCAGCCCGACCACTGGCACGCCTCGGCGACCACCACCGAGGCCGACCTCGCCCCGTTCACCGCGGCCGACCTGGACGAGGCCCGCAGCCGGCTCACCCGCCTGGCCAGGATCTGGGCGAACCGCCTGGACACCCTGACACCCGACGAACTCGACCGCTCGGCCGGAACGGGCTGGACCTTCCGCCAACTCGCCTTCCACCTGGCCGAGTCGGCCTACTACGCGGACTCCGTGGGCGACCTGGGACCGCGGCGGGACGGGCGTGTCGGTGCCCGCGTCTAGGCTCGTACGCATGACGGGACACAGTGAGGGGCTCGCCTGGCTCGGCCGAGGCCTGGAGGGTTACTGCCTGACCCTGGCGGAGGGCATACCGGCCGAGGAGTTGGCGGTGCGGCTCGGGGCTCCCGAAGGGGCGCAGGTGCTGGACGCGGAGACCATCGCGACGATCGACCGGGCCGCGCCCCCGGAGAGCGGATCCGTCCCCGACATCGGCCGGATCGGTGACGCGGGCAACGGCTGGTCGTTCGTGCTGCTGCCCTGCACCGCGTACTGGGAGTCCGGTCGCACCGGCCCGGAAAGCACCTTCGGACACCACCCCTCGCACGGCATCCGCACGCTGGGCGCTGTCTTCACCGGCATGGACCCGGCCCGGATCGAGCTCATGCAGGACGGGCAGTTCGTCTGGGGCTTCTTCGACGGCGGCTTCGACGGCCCCAGCCCCGATCTCCTGAACAACGCCCTGACCGACCTCGGCCACACCCTCCCGCACGCCCCCTCCTACGAGCTCGTGTACGAAGCCCTCGGCAACCTCCTCGGCGTGGGCGGCCTGCCGCGTACCGCCATCGAGAACAACACCCTGCCCGGCATGTTCTGCGAACCCCGCGAGCTGCCCCGACACGAGTACGCCGACGCCCCCGCAGGTCCGTACGAGCCGTGCGGCCAGTGCGGCGGCGAGATGGTCCTCAGCCATGTGGCGAAGGCGGTGGGCAGCTATGTCCTCTACTGCGACCGGTGCAAGGCCCTCGGCGGATACCGCGTCGAACGACTGGTGCGCACCGCGGAGCGCACCGTCCCCAACCCCAAGTGGGCGAACCTCGAAACCCTCGGCCACGACCACTGCCGACGGCAGGGCCGACACCACTGAGGCCGCCACCGAGGACTTCGCACAGATCTGTCACCAAAACCGTCACCGAAGCCGTCGCCGAAGCCGTGACCGAAGCCGTCACCGCCGACGGGCCAGGAATCGGTTCAGCGGCGGCGCCGCCGCCAGTACGGCACCGATCGTCACCGCGAAGGTGACCGCGGCGCACACCACGATCAGCCAGGACAGCAGCGTGAGCACCAGGCCGAGGGAACCGTACTCGTGCAGGGCGCGATCGATCGCGGTCGGCATGTAGAGAGGGGCGGTCAGCGCGAGGGCGCTGGTGGCGGCCGCGGCCAGGACCGCACCGGGCAGCAGCGGCAGCCAGGAGACGCGGCCGGCCAGCAGCAGGTGCTGCGTCCACAGCCACACCCCCGTGCTCACGAGGAAGAGCAACGGGGTGCCCAGCCACGCACCGACACCGAATCCATCGCGTACGGGGCCCTGCAACAGGACGACCAGTACCAGTGCGAGCAGCCACACGATCCAGCGCCAGGCGGCGATCCTCGTGCCCGCCTTCGGGAGCCGCCACGCCCGCTCGCAGACCCGGGCCATGGCACGGCTGAAGCTCGTTGCGGAGAGCAGCGCGACCAGCAGGCCGATGATGCCGCTGGTCTCGCGCAGGCTGTCGTCGGCGGAGCTCTTCAGTACCTGGCTCAGTTCCGAGTCCGTCCGGCCTGTCAGACCGAACATGGCGCGCAGCGACTGCAGCAGCTGGTCGCGGACGCCGAGCGGGGTGAAGGCGGCGAACGCGAACAGCAGCGGCACGGAGGCCAGGAACGCCTGGGCGGCCAGCCGGGTCGCCGCGTCCAGGAGGTTCGCCGACAGCAGCCGGGCCGTCAGCTCGCTCACGACGGGGAAGCGCCGCTCGACACGGGCACGCAGCCGCTCCAGCCACGCCGGGAACTCCATGCCGCCTCCTCCCCTCCTCTTTCGTCCTCCTGCTGGTGGTCGACTTCGTCCTCCTGCCGGTGGCCGACCCGGTCCACCGCCGAGCATGCGGTTCGCCGGGCCCCGCCGCCCCCGGACGCGTCGGCCCGCATACAGGTCGGGGCGCCGTTCCCCCGTACGGCGTACACCCGGTCGTGGTACCGGCGGGCCCGGGCGAGGGTGGCACTGGCCGGGCCCACCGGCCCCGCCGTGCTGCGCGAGGGAGACCGACATGCCCCGGACCACCGAGACCAAGCCCGCGCAACCGGGGATCGTGGAGGCCAACCGGTCGGTGTGGCGGCGTTTCCCCTTCGACGACGACCAGGACTTCCAGGACGCACGGCGCGGCTTCATGGGCACGGCGCCCGAGAGCGTGGTCCGCGACGTCGGGGGGCGTGCGGTGTGGGACCTGGACGCCTACGGATTCCTGGCGCAGGACTGCCCGGACACGGCCAACCCGAGCCTGTGGCGGCAGAGCAGGCTGTGCTCCGACCACGGCCTGTTCGAGGTGGTGGAGGGCATCTACCAGGTGCGCGGCTTCGACCTGTCGAACATGACGATCGTCGAGGGCGAGCGCGGCGTCCTCGTCATCGACCCGCTGCTGTGCGCCGAGACGGCCGCCGCGGGCCTGGCCCTGTACCGGGGCCACCGTGGGGACCGGCCCGTGACGGGCGTGCTGTACACCCACAGCCACATCGACCACTTCGGCGGCGTACGCGGTGTGGTCACCGACGAGGACATCGCGGGCGGCGTACCGGTCCTCGCCCCGCACGGCTTCCTGGAACACGCCGTCAGCGAGAACGTCTACGCCGGTACGGCCATGGGCCGCCGCGCCGCCTACATGTACGGCGCGGCGCTGCCGAAGGGGGAGCGCGGGCAGATCGGCGCGGGGCTCGGACAGACCACCTCCACCGGCACGGTCGGCCTGATCCCGCCGACGGTGGACATCACCCGCACCGGGCAGACGGAGACCGTCGACGGCATCCGGATGGTCTTCCAGCTGACCCCCGGCACCGAGGCACCGGCGGAGCTGAACATCCACTTCCCCGACCACGCGGCGCTGTGCATGGCGGAGAACGCCACCCACAACCTGCACAACCTCCTGACCCTGCGCGGCGCCCAGGTCCGTGACCCGCGTGTGTGGGCCCGCTACCTCACCGAGGCGATCGACCTGTTCACCGGATCCAGCGACGTCGCCTTCGCCTCGCACCACTGGCCGGTGTGGGGCCGCGAGCGCATCGTCACCTTCCTGTCCGAACAGCGCGACCTGTACTCCTACCTCCACGACCAGACCCTGCGCATGCTCAACCAGGGCCTGACCGCGCTGGAGATCGCCGAGCGCATGCAGATGCCCCCGGTCCTGGAGCGGGCCTGGCACACCCACGGCTACTACGGCTCCGTCAACCACAACACCAAGGCCGTCTACCAGCGTTACCTGGGCTGGTTCGACGGCAACCCGGCGCATCTGTGGGAGCACCCGCCGGCCGAGTCCGCCCGCCGGTACGTGGAGTTCATGGGCGGCGCCGACGAAGTGCTGCGCCGCGCCCGGCAGTCCTTCGCCGACGGGGACTTCCGCTGGGTGGCCCAGGTCGTCAACCACGTCGTGTTCGCCGACCCGGACCACGCCGAAGCCCGCGCCCTCCAGGCCGACGCGCTGGAACAGCTCGGATACGGCAGCGAGAACGGCACCTGGCGCAACTTCTTCCTCATGGGGGCCCTGGAGCTGCGCCACGGCCCGGTCGGCACCCCCACGGCCACCACCTCGCCCGACCTCCTGGCCGCGCTGACCCTGGACCAGCTCTTCGACGCCCTCGCCGTCCGGGTCGACGGCCCGCGCAGCTGGGACGCGGACATCGCCGTGCGCTGGAACCCGAGGGGCGGCGACCCCGTCACCCTGCGCCTGCGCAACGGCGTCCTCGTCCGCGTCACCGGCACCGGCCCCGCCGCGGCCGACCCGGACGTCGAGTTCACCCTCGACGAGGCGGACCTGCGCGCCGTCCTGCTCGGCACCGTCACCCCGGCCGAACTGGCGGCCCGGGACACCGTCAAGGTCGTCGGCGACGCCGGGAGACTCACCGAACTCCTCGGCCACCTCGGCGCTCCGGACCCGGACTTCGCCATCGTCACACCGTGATCCGGACACCGTGATCCGGGGGCCGGGCAGCGGCCCGACGGCCTTTGGCGACCGGACCGGGCCGGAGCCGGACCGGGCCGGAGCCGGGGTCACGCGCCGGGGATCTGCTCGATCCGTTCACGGTTGAGCAGGTACAGGGGCAGGCGCGGCCGACCCGGCCGGTCCGGGGCGACGGGGAACCCGTAGTCGAAGGCAAGACTCGCCATCGCCAGTACGCCCAGGGCGACTTGGGCGCGCGGCGCCGTCGACCTGCCCCAGTAGGCGTCGTGTTCCGCGAGCGCCTCGGTGAGCGTCTCGGCGAAGCTGTCGTGGTCCCGAGCGACGATCCGGTGGAAGAGCGCGACCGGCTGGTAGTCGATCCCGTTCACGAACTCCATCGGCGCGCGGGTCACCTCATCGGGCCCGGACGCCTCCATCGTGGCGACCAGCTTCTCCACGACCCCGTCCATGGAGTCGCGTTCGGAGAAGAAGGTCCGCAGGGTGTCGATCCAGCACAGCACGTACGCATCGACGGTGTCGTCCTGCCGCAGCGTCTCCAGCGACACCTGGCACAGTCGCCGGATCCGGTCGCTCTCCCGGCACACGATCGCCAGATAGAGGGCGTCGAGCCAGGCACGGGCGTCCGCGGGCGGTGCGGCGGGTGTGGCCGGTAACTGCCGTACGAGGTCCTCGCCCAGCCGGCACTCCTGCGACCGCGCACCGGTGAACAGGGCGGAACCGAGCTGTACGGCGGTGGCCCAGGCATCCCACGTGTCGATCCCCGACGCCCTGGGGTCGGCGGTGCAGTGGGCGAGGGCGTGGGCGACGGCGGTGGTGAAGGCGTCGCCCGGACCGGCGACCGGGTCCTGGGAGATACCCGCCATCGACTCGGCCGTGGCGCGGGTGAGTTCGGCGAGTCCGGGAGCGGGCGCCTTGATGGCGGCAGGGGTGGCGAGCCGGCCGGCGCGGTCGAGACGCACCAGCCCCCTCATCAGCCCGAGCAGGTCCTGCGGCGGCTGGATGGAGAGCGACCGGGTGTCCTCGTCGATGGCCGTGAGCGACGTCAGGCCGCCGCGGCGCCACCAGTAGACCCTCGGGGACAGCGCGCCCGGCCCGTCCTCGTAGGCCCCCAGCGCGTAGGCCGCCAGGGTGTTGACGGCATCGACCACCGTGCCGTCGGCGATCGGGTGGTACACCAGGTTGTGACGGCTCGGCACGACGACGAGCGCACCGGCGTGCGGCAGCGATTCACCGGTGACCTGGCGGACCGCGGCGGACAGGAACAGGGCCTGGCTGCCGACGAAGTGCGAGTCACCGTAGAAGGAGTGCAGGACCACCCCCTCGACGGGGATCTCCTCGTGTGTGACGGGCACACGCATCAGATTCTCGTACGCCGCCCGCCCCAGCTTCTCCGGACCGACGCGCTCGACGTCCGGGTCGGTGAGGATCCGTACATCGGTGGGCCGGTCGAGGGCATAGGAGAGGACGAGGCCGTCGGCCACGAGCCGCGCGTAGCGGAGGGAGCCGGCGATCTCGGCGGTGATCGAGCCGACGGGCAGCAGCCGGGCGTACGTATCGCGCAGCAGTTCGTCGGTGTCGGGGATGCGGTCCGGGTTCATCTCCCCGACTCTACGAAGCCGTTGAACGGGCAGCCGACGCGGCCCGGCCCCCGGGCAGAGTTCCGCCGGAGGGCCCCAGGGGGCATCGAACCCGGCCCTGGTCACCTCGCGCGGCCGCTCAGGCGACCGGCGGCGACGCGGCATCGCCCATGACGACGACCGGATGCCGTCCCGGACCGAGGTATGCACCACCACCGGCTCGCGGCCACCACCTCGGGAGAGCGGGCGGGTGGCGTCCCACCACTGTCTCGCGCCGAGCACCGGCCAGCGGCCGGCGAGCGCCTGGGACCCGCGAAGCCGCGGCCGTCGGCGGCCGAGGCGCCCGCGACGACCGAGGCGGCCACCGCGCCGAAACCGATCAGCCCGTCAACGGGCGCCGGTGGCACCCCGGCCCAAAGCCGCCACCAGAGTGCAGCGGGAGTCCGTACGATGGCGGACGGGGCGGAGCCGTAGCGCAGAGGTCGTCGCGCGCGGTCTCCAAAATCGCGAGGACGCCGGTTCGATTCCGGCCGGCTCCGCCTTCCCACCCATCGCTTTCGGCGTGCCTGCCATGCGGCACCGGGCGGGCGCTCGGGCCCGGCTCGACCGTGAGTCCTCGCCACCCGACCCACCCCGCCACCCGCCGCGCAGTTTCAGCGGCCACGAGGTCCGGGCCGGGTCCCGTGAACGCCGTGGGCCGGCCCCAAGGGCTCGACCCACTCCGTGTGCTGGACCGCCCGCCCAAGCTCTGCTTGCCGGTGCCTGGGACGCGACTGCCGTCGGACGGTGCCGTCAAAAGGCCCCGGACCGTGATCGGTCCGAGGCCTTCTGGCCGATGCCCCGGCAGGATTCGAACCTGCGAAACCCGCTCCAGGAGTTCGTCACCGCGTTGTGCGCGGTACTGGAACGGCGTTGAACGACTCGTTGTTGGTCCGGCTGTGGCCGCTTCGGTATGGCGGCGTTCGCCGCCGCTGATGTCAGGTGTGGATGTCAGACATTCCTTGGGACGATGCTCACCGCGCGGTAGTCGTACCCGTCCTGCTTGAAGCCGGGTGCTTCCCAGATGAGATCGACCTCTTGCCCTGGTGACAGCGTGCGAAAGCCGGGCGCCTGAATGTCGGCGTAGTGGCCGAAGCACCCTCCGGGAGTCTCGGGCGAGTCGAGCACACCCCACCCCTCCTCGTCCCTCCACTCACGCACAGTCGCAGTCACGACTGCGGGGACCCTCCGGGTCCCTCTGTGGCGATGCATCTGTTTCTCCCCTCATCCATCCCACAGATCACAAAAGACCTGACCTGTCAGGCTGTCACGGTCCTGCGTGGGAGGCACTGTGACACCGGCAGTCAGGAGGCTCGAAAGATGTACGGGCGAAGCAAGGATGTAGCCCTTGCAGTGGATTCCGCCGGGGGTCTCGCCGAGACGACTGGATCAAGGCGCGCGACAAGGCGGGCACCGATGCCGATGTCCACTTCCACGATCTGCGGTACACGGGGAACAACGTGGTCGCTGCCACGGCAAGCACATGTGAGCCGATGACGCGCATGGGACACGGCACTGCCCGTGCCGCGCTGATCCATCAGCACATGGCGGCCGACCGGGACCGTGCCATTGCTGATCAACTGGGGGCGATGATCCGTAAGCGGCATGGAGAGGTCGAGACGTAGTGGCACATGCGTGGCACGGGCGTGATCACACAAAAGGGCCAGTTCGAGAGGATCAAACCTCCGAACTGGCCCTTAGCGCTGTGCCCCCGGCAGGATTCGAACCTGCGACACCCGCTTTAGGAGAGCGGTGCTCTATCCCCTGAGCTACGAAGGCGTAAGGCGAGGGTTTGTAGGAAACCTTGGGGAAAATCCAGCGAGTGGATCTTCGACGAGGCGTACAAGCCCGCTGGTCGGACGAGGCGCGGCACTTCCTGCGATGTTGCTCGGGCAGACAGTGGGGCGCGCGGACGACCGACCAGGGACAGCGTAGCGGATGTGCGTCGATGAGGGGTTTCCGTATCGGGCCGGCTCCGTGGGAGTGGAGGCGGTGGCCCTCCGGCCTGCTGTTCTTCGTGTGTCTGGGAGGGGGGGCGAGATGCGGTGCAGCGTGGGGTGGGGGCTGGGGCGTCCGTTCCCGGCGGCGTATGGGCCCTTGGCGGGGTGGCGATGATGCGCGGGGGCTACGGAAGGTCCCGGTGAGTGCCGCTGCCAGGGCGAGGATGCGTTCACGGGCCGGAAGGCGGGCCTCCATGTGTTCTGAAGGCTGTTCAGGAAGTCCAGTGGGTGGCGGTCTTGGTGGTGGGTGACGGATCGCGGATCGTGGATGGCGATGGGCCGGGCGTCGGCGAAGGGGGGCGTCCCCGTCGAAGGGGTGCCGTCATCGGGTTGTGCCGGTTCCGCTCAGGTGGTGCGGTGGGGTGGTGCGAAGGCGGTGCCGCCGCTGGTGGCCATCGGTGCGGTGGCCGTGCCGGGGAGCGTTGCGGTGTTGTCGGTCGTGGTGGTCCCGGCAGGGTCGGGGTTCTTGGCCGTGGCCGGCCTGGTGCTGTTGATCTCCATGGTCCTGTCGATCCAGCCCGCGTAGGCGGGCGCGCTGGTGTAGAGGCCGGGGCCCTGCGAGCACGGCACGTCCGGGGCGCCGGGCCCCGAGGTGACACCGATCAGTTCCCAGCGGCCGTTCCGGCCCTTCTGGACCTGCGGTCCGCCGGAGTCGCCGAAGCACGCCATGGCGTCGGGCACGGTGGTGATGGTGCACAGCCGGGTCCGGTTCGCGTAGCCGGGCGCGCACTCGGACTCGGCGCCCCTGCGGGTGTTCAGCTCCTGCAGCCGGTCCGGGAACCGGAACTCGGTGTCGACGGTGGTGCCGAAGCCCAGGAGCCGGGTAGGTGTGCCGGGCCGTCCGGGCTGCCCGGCGATCTTGATGGGTCGCTGGGGGACCGGGCGGTCCAGGCGTATCAGCGCGATGTCGTTCTTGTTGGGGGCCTTGCCGCCGCCGTTCGCATAGCCGGGGTGGATGAACGTCCGGTCGATCTTTCGGACGGTGCCGCCGGACTTGCGGTGGTCGCTGCCGACGCGCACGGTGCCGTCCAGTTCGAGGCCGTCGCCCGTTACGCAGTGGGCCGCCGTCAGCACCCACCGCTGGTCGATCAGGGACGCCCCACAGTTCCCGTCGTTCAGCCCGTGCGTGGGGGCCGACTCCGGGATGGTCGCCATGAACGGGTACCTCTCGGTGGAGTCCGATCCGTTGACGATGGCTCCGGCGCTGCCGGCCATGACGGTGGCGCAGACCGCGGCGGCGAGAGCGCCGACGGCAGCGGTGCGGGCGGTACGGCGGGGCAGCTGCTTGAAGCTGAACACAGAGGGTTTCCTTGTCGCCTGGTGGATCCGTATGTGCTCAGCCTTCTCGTCCGGGGCCTGCCGGACCATCCGGGCAGCGGGCCGGTCGGGGGTGTGGCCAGCCCCCTCCCCGTGCTGGGGAGAACATGTCCGTCCGGTGGGAGGCCGGTGCGGGGAGGCGTTGGTAAGGGGGCTGTTCATGGGGGCAGTTGGGGGTGGGCGTACCGTTCTGACTGACCAGCAAGAACCGTTGTTCAGCATGCGCGGGGGTGTACCCGCATGCCCGCATGCCGTGTCCGCACCGCACCGCGGATTCCGGGGCCTCCAGGTGCCGGGTGTTGTCGTACGGGCGGCCGGGGGAAGCGGCGTGGTGCGGGGCCGGGAGCCCCCGGGCCCGGACGTCGGGTGGCGCCTGACCGACGCCGCCCCGAAGGACCCCCATGAAACGCCCTCTTGTTCCTTTTCTGGCTGCCCTTGCCTGCGCCGTCGCGCTCATCGTCGGGATCACGACCGGAGGCGGTCCGGGCACGCCCGCGGGCTTCCACCGCGGCAAGGACGGCACGCTGACGATAGACAGTGCGCACCGTCCCGCCGCGCCGGACTTCATCGGGATGGACGCCGACGGGCGCCCGGTGAAGCTCGCCGACTACTCGGGGAAGACCGTCGTGGTCAACGCGTGGGCCTCCTGGTGCGAACCCTGCCGCAAGGAGACCCCGGCCCTGGTGCGCTACCACGAGAAGATGAAGGACCGGGGCGTCGTCGTCCTGGGGATCAACCGGGACGGTTCCGCCAATGCGGCGCGCGCCTTCGCCCGTGAGTTCCACATGCCCTACCCCAGCATTCTCGACCCCGGGGGCAAGCACCTCCTCTCGCTGCCCAAGGGCGTGCTGAACACCAAGGGTCTGCCCGTCACCCTTGTCGTGGACGAGCGGGGGCGGGTCGCCGCCACGGTGTCCGGGCCCCTCGGTGAAGGGAAGCTGGAGGGCCTTGTCGCCGCCGCGCGGGCCGGTTCCCCTGCCGCGCGCTGAGCGGGACGGGTTGTCTTGACGGGGGAGGGGTGCGGGCATAGCGTCGCGAATGTACCGATGACTGAGCAAGCGCTTAGATGCTGGAGAGGTCGTTCGTGCCGCACACCGACCCCGCCCCCGCCACCCCCGACCCGGCCCCGACGGACGCCGGGCGTATCGAAGCCGCGCTGACCGGGCCGGGAGCCCCGTTCGCCGTGGTGCGGGTGGAGGACGGGACGCACACCGGCTCGCTCGTGTACGCGGACGGGCCGAGGACGCTCCGTGAGTTCGTGGAGACCACCTGGGCCTTCGGGGACCAGCCGTTCCTGATCTCGGGGGAGCGCAGCTACTCGTACGCCGAGTTCTTCGCCGCCGCCTCCGCGCTGGCGTGCCGGATGACCGGGACGTACGGGCTGCGCCGGGGCGACCGGGCCGTTGTCGCGATGCGCAACCACCCCGAGTGGCAGATCGCCTTCTGGGCGGCGCAGCTGGCCGGCCTGGTCGCCGTACCGCTCAATGCCTGGTGGACCGAGGACGAGTTCGCGTACGCGCTGGACGACTGCGGGCCCCGGCTGCTCCTGGTGGACGGGGAGCGGCTGCCCGGGGTCGCCGGGTGGGCGGCGGAGAACGGGGCACGCGTGCTCGTCTTCCACGGGGAGGAGACGGCCCCGGACGGTACGGCCCCGGGTGGTACCTTTCCGGACGGTGTCGAGCGGTACGAGGACCTGCCCGCGCCCGATCCGCTCGCCGCGCCCCCCGAGGCCGGGATCCGGCCCGAGGACGACGCGACGATCATCTACACCTCCGGCACCACCGGCCGGCCCAAGGGTGCCGTCGCCACCCATCTCGCCCAGGTGGGGGCCGTGCTCAACCCGCGCTACCACGCGGCCGCCTCCGCGCTCGGGCGCGGGATCATCCCGGGGCAGGGGCCCGCCCCCGTGACGCTGCTGACGTTCCCGTTCTTCCACGTCGCCGCGTTCACCGGCTTCTACGCGGCGATGGCGGCGGGCGGCACCCTCGTCCTGATGCGGAAGTGGGACGCCGAGGAGGCGCTGCGGCTGATCCGCGAGCACGGCGTCACCCATTACGCCGGTGTCCCGGCCACCGCGCTCCAGCTGCTCGCCGCGGCCGAGCGGGCGGGCGACGGCCTGGAGAGCCTGCAGATGCTGAACACCGGCGGGGCCGCGGCCCCGCCCGATCTGGTCGCCCGGCTGACCGCCGGGCACGGTGACCGCATCGAACCCCGCAACGGCTACGGACTGACCGAGACCAGCGGCGGTGTCCTGGCGAACTTCGGCGCCGAGTACCGGCTCCACCCGGACAGCGTCGGCCGTCCGACCCCCACCACCGAGGTGCGGATTTCCGGGCCCGCGGGCGAGGCGCTGCCCGAGGGCGAGGTCGGTGAGCTGTGGCTGCGCGGCCAGTCCCTGGTCCGCGGCTACTGGCGCGACGAGGCGGCGACCGCGCGGGCGTTCGCCGGCGGATGGTTCCGTACCGGTGATCTCGCCGTGGTGCGGGAGGGGCGGGTCAACGTCGTCGACCGGATCAAGGACATGGTGATCCGCGGCGGGGAGAACGTGTACTGCGTGGAGGTCGAGGCGGTGCTGCACGACCACCCGGACGTCGAGGACGCGGCGGTGCTGGGGGTGGCGCACCCGGTTCTGGGCGAGGAGGTCGCGGCCGTCGTCCGGCTGCGGGACGGTGCCACTGTCACGGCCGAGGAGCTGAGGGCGCACGTCGGGCGGAGTCTGGCCGCGTTCAAGGTTCCGGCCCATGTGCTCGTGCGCGAGGAGCCGCTGCCCCGGAATCCGACCGGGAAGGTCCTCAAGCGTGAGCTGCGCGGGACCGTCGAGGCGGAGGTCCGGGGCGGCTGAGCGGCGAGGCCGGGCGGAGATGTCGTGTCGGGCGGGGCGTCGTCAGGGGCGGGTGATGCGGATCCGGTAGTTGCCCTTCTCGTCCTTGTCGACCACGGATATGCGTATCCCCTTGGCCCGGTCGGTGAAGGTCTCGCCGGGCCGGAAGGTGGCGTCGGAGAGTTCGGCGTGCACATTGGGCAGCCGGGTGCAGCCGGCGCTGCCCTTGGTGCTGTCGGTGACGGACACCGGGCCCTGTCCGGTGTCGACGTCCGAGCTCACCTTGTAGATCAGTACGCCCGGCTTGCAGACCGCCTGGTCGTTGCCGGCCTTGGTGCGTACCTCCACCGCGTAACCGGACTTGCCGCTCAGCGGTACGAACGCCAGCTTGGTGCCGCCGCGGGTGGCCAGCGGACCGAGCACGTGGTCGCTGGTGCCGGACCGGGCGGCGCAGCTGACCTGGCTGTTGTCCAGCCAGCCGAGCTTCCACTTGTGCCAGCCCAGCAGGTCGTTGTCGGCCCCCCAGTCCTCGGACATGATGTCCCAGTGCCCGACCGAGCCGCCGCCCTCCACCGTGTACAGGTCGGGGAGGCCGAAGACATGGCCGTTCTCGTGCGGCAGGACACGGAACCCGGTCTGTTTGAACGATCCCGAACCGTCGTCCTGGCGGCTGTAGATGAAGGACGTGTTGGAGAGCGGGACGCCGTCCGCCCGTGGGGCGTCGTCGTTGCCGGAGAAGGTCACGGACAGGACGGTGTCCAGGGCGGAGGGCCCGGCGTTCGGTGTGACCAGGATGTTGACCAGGTCGTACTTGGCGAAGTCCACCTTGCGGTCGGTGGCGGAGACGATGTCCTCGACGAGGTGGCGGTAGCCCGGTTCGTACGGTGCGCCCCGGTCTATCCCGTACTCCGAGAACGGCAGTGGCATCCGCAGCCAGGACTTCAGCGGGGTCTCGGGGATGTAGGTGAGCCGTCCGTACGACGCGGTCCGGAACCAGTCGGTGGTCCGCGGGAAGAATTCGGCGTACCGGTCCATCGCGGAACCGGCGCCCGGTGCGTCCGGGAAGTCGATCATCAGGTTGAGGGCGTGGATCTTGCCCGTGGAGCGGGCGTAGCCCTCCGGTGTCGGCATGCCCTCCGACATCTGTACGCCCATGGTCGCGGGTATCCGGCACGCGGCTATGCCTGCCGAACGGGCGGTGGCCACCGGGCCCGCCGAGGCTCTGCTGGCTATCGGGAGCGTGTTGCTGGCTGTGGCCATTGTGGCTATGACCAGGGCTGTCGTGGAGGCGAGCGCGATCGGGCGGCGGCGGTTGCGTATCCGGTGGCGGGGCTTTTGCATACAGGCGCCTCGGGGTCCGCGGCAGCCGGCCGACCCTGACTGCGCTCTGCGGATCAGCCTGTTGCGGGTGGTGCGGGGTCGCTCGTTGGGTGCGCCGTTCGGCTGATCTTCCACCCTGACACGTGACTCAGGTCACACCGCATGAGGGAAATAAGCGGGGACTGTTTCCCCGTTTGAACTCGTGTCCCCCGCGAAACGGGGAGGCGGTCCCCGGTTACGGGAGGGGCGTCAAGGGGTCGATGTGCGGTCGCCGTGGAGAACGGGGATCGTCGTAGAGGAAGAGGACAACCGTCGTGGACACCGTCAGCCGCACCGCCACCGGAGCGCCGCACCCCCGGACACCGCGTCCGCGGGCCGATGCGCTGCGCAACCGGGAGCGGATCGTGACGGCCGCGCGCGAGATGTTCGTCGAGTTCGGGCCCGATGTGCCGCTCGACGAGGTCGCCAGGCGTGCCGGCGTCGGCAACGCCACCCTCTACCGGAACTTCCCCGACCGGGCCGCACTGGTGCACGAGGTCGTGCTCGCGGTCACCTCCCGGACCACCGACCGGGCGGAGGAGGCGGCGGCCGCGGAGGCCGACCCCTTCGCCGCGCTCAGCCGCTTCGTGCACGCGGCGGCCGACGAGCGGATCGGGGCGCTGTGCCCGATGCTCTCCGGCGGCTTCGACAAGGACCATCCCGAATTGCTCGCCGAGCGCCGGCGCCTCGAAGAGGCGGTCGAGGGGCTCGTGTCGCGCGCCATGTCAGCGGGGCGGCTGCGCACCGACATCGCCGTCGGTGACGTACTCGTCGCCCTCTCCCAGCTCACCCGGCCGCTGCCCGGCATCGGCTGCCCGGACATCGACCGGTTCACGCACCGTCATCTACAGCTGTTCCTGGACGGACTTCAGGCCCCGGCCCGGTCCGAACTGCCCGGGACGGCAGCGACCTTGGAGGATCTGCGGCGCCGGCCATGACATCCGCACCGGGCTTCTGAACGGGCTTCCGAGCCAGGTTTCCGAGCCGGGCTTCTGAAACCGGGCTCCAGTGCCGGGCTTCCGATCCGGACTCAAGACCGGTCTCCAGGACCGGGCGCCCGGTGACGCGTCAGCCGCGCCTTGACCATTCCTTCCTTTCACCACCCGACCCTTCACCGTCCCTTTCACCACTCGACCCTTCACCGACTTCTCGGTTCACGACTCTTCGCGTGCGTGCGCATGCATGTGCGTCCTTAGGTGGATACCCCCATGTCAAAAACAGCCGATATCCGACTCCCGGACCCCAGTCGCTGGAAAGCGCTGGCGTTCATCGCCCTCGCGCAGCTGATGGTCGTGCTCGATGCCACGATCGTGAACATCGCGCTGCCGCACGCCCAGACGGCCCTGGGGATCTCCGATGCCAACAAGCAGTGGGTCATCACGGCGTACGCCCTCGCCTTCGGCGGGCTGCTGCTCTTCGGCGGCCGGATAGCCGACCTCTGGGGCCGTAAGCGGACCTTCGTCGTCGGTCTGATCGGCTTCGCGCTGGCCTCCGCACTCGGCGGCGTGGCACAGAACCAGGGCATGCTCTTCGGCTCCCGCGCCCTCCAGGGCGTCTTCGGGGCGCTGCTCGCCCCGGCCGCCCTGTCGCTGCTCGCCGTGATGTTCACCGATGCCAAGGAGCGCGCCAAGGCGTTCGGCATCTACGGTGCGATCGCCGGTGGCGGCGGCGCCGTCGGTCTGATCCTCGGCGGCTTCCTGACCCAGGCGCTCAACTGGCGCTGGACCTTCCTCGTCAACATCCCGTTCGCCGTCGTCGCGGCCGCGGGCGCGTACTTCGTGATCCGTGAGCCGGCCGGCAGCCGCAACCGCTCGCCGCTCGACGTCCCCGGCGTCGCCCTGTCCGCGCTGGGTCTGGTCTCGCTGGTGTACGGATTCACCCGGGCCGAGTCCGCCGGCTGGTCGGACGCGCTGACCATCGGCATGTTCGTCGCCTCCGGTGTGCTGCTGCTGTCCTTCGTCCTGACCGAGTCCCGGGTCAAGTCGCCGCTGCTGCCGCTGCGCGTGGTGCTGGACCGCAACCGTGGGGGTGTCTACCTCTCGCTGGGGCTGGCCATCATCGCGATGTTCGGGCTGTTCCTCTTCCTGACGTACTACCTCCAGGTCGTGAAGGGCTACTCGCCGATCAGGACCGGCTTCGCCTTCCTGCCGATGATCGCGGGCATGATCACGGGCTCGACGCAGATCGGTGCCCGGCTGATGACCCGGGTCCCGGCGCGCAAGCTCATGGGCCCCGGCTTCCTGACGGCGGCGGTCGGCATGCTGCTGCTGACGCAGCTGGAGATCGGCACCTCCTACGCCGGGCTCATCCTGCCCGCGCAGCTGCTGCTGGGTCTGGGCATGGGAACGGCGTTCATGCCGGCGATGTCGCTGGCCACGCACGGTGTCGAGCCCCGGGACTCGGGTGTCGCGTCCGCGATGGTCAACACCTCGCAGCAGGTGGGCGGTGCGATCGGTACAGCGCTGCTGAACACCATCGCCGCGTCGGCCGCGACGGCGTACGCCTCCTCGCACGCCGCGCTCGGTGCCAGGAACCCGGAGCTGCTGAAGCTCCAGTCGATGGTGCACGGCTTCACCGGCGCCATCTGGTGGGCCGTCGGCATCCTGGTGGTGGCCTCCGCGATCGCGGTGACCTTCATCAACGCCGGGCGTCCCTCGGCGGGCCCGGCGGTCGGAGCCTCCGGTTCGGGGAGCGCGGACGGTGTCGAGGACGAGTTCAAGATCCCGGTCGTCGCCCACTGAACGCCGAAGCGTGACGCGCGACGTGACACACGGGGTGCGATGTGACACGAAGGTGAAGTGAACGCGGCTGTGCCCCGGCTCCTGTCCGAAGGTCCGGACGGAACCGGGGCACAGCCGTGTCCGTACGTGTCCGGCTCAGCGCAGCCAGGGCAGATCCGCGTCCGTGCCCTCCGGCTGCAGTCCGGCGGCGACGACCTGCATGATCTCGCCCAGCGAGCGCACCTGCTCGGGCGTGAGCCGGTCGAACATCGCCTGGCGTACGGCGTCGACATGGCCCGGAGCGGACCGGCGCAGCATCTCGAAGCCCTCGTCGGTCAGGACCGCGTTCTGGCCCCGCTTGTCGGAGGGGCAGTCCTCGCGACGCACCCACCCGCTCTTCTCCAGCCGCGCGACGGCGTGCGAGAGCCGCGAGCGGGTGATCTTGGCGTCCTTGGCCAGCTCCGTCATCCGCTTCCGGCGGCGGGGGGCCTGGGAGAGCTGGACGAGCAGTCCGTAATAGATGTGCGGCATACCGGCATCGCGCTGCAACTGGCGGTCGAGGTGGTCCTCCATGAGCGTGGTGGCGTGGAGGTACGCGCGCCAGACGCTCTGCTCTTCGTCGGAGAGCCAGTGGGGCTCACCGGTGGATGCCGTGGTCATGTACTCCACTGTACGACCTTTTCTTGAAAGTTGAACTAGATAGAGCTAAGGTCTCCGAGGAGGGAAGCTTGAACATTAAAGAACCCTTCCTTCTCAAAAAGACGCCTGTAGAAGACATACCCGGATCAGCAGTGGATGGGGAGTGCCATGACAGTCACCGCGGAGCGCATGCCCGCCCTCTATCTCTCCCACGGCGCCCCGCCGCTGGCCGACGACCCGGTCTGGCCCGGTGAACTGGCCGCCTGGTCCGCCGGGCTGCCCCGCCCCCGCGCGATCCTGATGGTCTCCGCGCACTGGGAGGAGGCCCCGCTGGCCCTCGGGGCCACGGAGACGGTCCCGCTCGTCTACGACTTCTGGGGCTTTCCCGAGCACTACTACCGGGTGCGGTACGCCGCCCCGGGCGCCCCGGAGCTGGCGGAGAGCGTGCGCAAGCTGCTGCGCGGCGCCGGTACGCCGGTCCAGGACATCCCGGACCGCGGGCTCGACCACGGGGCGTACGTCCCGCTCGTGGAGATGTTCCCGGACGCCGACATCCCCGTGCTCCAGATCTCCATGCCGACGCTGGACCCGCAGAAGCTGATGGACATCGGGCGCAGGCTCGCGCCGCTGCGCGACGAGGGCGTGCTGATCGTCGGCAGCGGCTTCTTCACCCACAACCTGGCCGCCCTGCGGCACGCCGGCGGCGTGCCCGGCTGGTCGGCGGAGTTCGACGACTGGGGGAGCCGGGCACTCCAGGCGCAGGACATCGACGCGCTCCTCGACTTCGAGCGCAAGTCCCCGGCCGGCCGCCTGGCCCACCCCCGCACCGAGCACTTCGCGCCGCTCTTCGTGACGCTCGGCGCCTCGGAGGGCGAGCTGGACCAGGGGCGCAGTGTCATCGACGGGTTCTGGATGGGGCTCGCGAAGCGGTCGGTGCAGTTCGGCTGAGCCCGGTCCCCGCCCGGGCGCCGGTTCAGGCTCCCGTCACAGAGCCGGCGGGTTCAGTTCGATCGAGCGGAGTGTGGCGGCGAGGGCCGTCTCGTCGCCGACGTCCAGCGCGGTGTCGGTGAACTTGATGGTGTGGTCGTCGCCGTGCGCCGCCGCCCGTGCGAACAACTCGTCGGCGGAGGCGCCCGCCGGTGCGTACGGGGCGGCCTCGGCCGGGCTGTACGCGGCGGTGACCGCGGCGCTCGCCGCCCACGCGGCCTCCAGGCTCGGCGCCCACAGCTCGCGCGGGAGCGCGGGCAGGGCGCGCAGCACGGCATTGGGTGCGGTCGCGGCGTGCACCAGCATGATCGGCTCGCCGTGCCCGTGCGTGGCGAACCGGTGCGTCGCGGCCCGCACCAGCTCCGTCAGCCGGGCCCGCGCCTCGTCCGGGTCGCCGGTGAACCGCGGCGGCCACACCGGGAACCCGGTGAGCTGCGCCAGCCGGTCCCGGATGCCGCCGTCCTGCTCGGGCACCGGCGGTACGGCGTCCAGTGCGGCCGCGGCGGTGGGCGCGGGCGCCAGCGGGGCCAGTGCGGGCAGCGGCTGGTGGCGGGCGGCCCAGTAGCCGAGGCCGTGGGCCAGCTCGGCGATCCGGGGTGCGGTCGCCTCGCCGACGAGCAGGGTGCGTACGGAGTGGCCGACCCGGATCACGGGGTGGGTGGCGCCCGCCGCGATGCCGGGGAGCAGCCGCGGCCACCACTCGGCGAGTACGTCCCGCCAGGGGTGCTCGGTGGTCTCCCGCTCGAAGTACGCCGTCCAGTCGGCGATCCGGCGCGGGTCGCCGAGGGCCTCGCGCCAGTTCTCCGCCGTCACCCGGGCCGAGGCGTCCGGCATGTCCTCCAGCTTGTGGCTGTAGTGGTCGAGCCAGCGGTGCACGACCGGTGCCTGGCCGTGCCGGACCAGCGCCTCGACGGCCATCGGGCCGTGATTGCTCAGCCAGCCGTCGCGTTCGGGGCCCGAGGAGTGGAGGCGCTCCAGCGCCTCGTCGAGCGTTCCGGTGGTGTCGTCCGCGGTGTGCCTCGTGTCGTCCATACGCGAGCACGCTAGGCGCGGGGCCCGCGCGGCGTAACGGACCGGGGACCCGGATCGGTACCTGCCCGGGGACTAGGGCTGTGGCCCCAGCCGCTTCTCGTACCAGGCCACGTCCCAGTACCTGCCGAACTTCCGGCCCACCTCCGCGTACGTACCGACATGGCGGAAACCGAAGCGCGCGTGGAGCCGGCCGGAGGCGTCGTTGGGCTGGGCGACGCCCGCGTACGCCCGATGCAGGTCCTCGCCCGCGAGCGCCTCGAACAGGGAGGTGTAGAGCAGCGTGCCGATGCCGCGGCCGGTGGCCCACGGGGCGCAGTAGACGCTCACCTCGACCGAGGTCGCGTAGGCCGCCTTGGGGCGGAAAGCGCTGCTGGTGGCGTATCCCAGGACCGAAGCGGGGCCGACAACCCGGACATCCTGAGCAACCAGAAGACGGTGCGGGCCGTCTTCAGGGTGGGAACGCAACCAGGGCAGCCGCTGTTCTGGAGTGAAGGGAGTCGTGTCGAATGTGAGCGCGGTCTCACGTACGTAATGGTTGTAGATGTCCGTGAGCGCCACCAAATCACCCTCGACGCCCGGCCTGACCTGCACTTCTGTGGGACCCTCCGGCATGCGCACCCCCTTCGCGGCGGCACAGGGTACTGCATGATCGAGAAAATGAATGCCAGGCGTGGGAATTCTGTCCGGATTCCAGTCGTTGTTTCCATCGGATGCAGGGCACCCGGAAGGGTGTCGCGACCTACTCAGCAAGGGAGCACGCATGGCAACCCGTGCCGTCGCCCGTCGTTCGTCCGCCACCGGTGGGACCAGCCGGGCAAGCAGTGTTCGCGCCTCGGGCGGAGAGATCGCCGATCGCGACCTGGTCGGCATGTACCTGGACGAGATCGCGCGTACGCCACTGCTCGACGCCGCCAAGGAGGTCGAGCTGTCGCAGACCGTCGAGGCGGGTGTCTACGCCCGGCAGGTACTCGACGGCTCGGTGGACAGCGAAGCCGGCGGAGCCACGCGCGAGGAGCTGGAGGCGCTGGTCGCCGAGGGCGAGCGCGCCAAGGACATATTCATCCGCTCCAACCTCCGGCTCGTCGTTGCCGTCGCCCGCCGCTATCCGCGGGCCGGGCTGCCCCTGCTCGACCTGATCCAGGAGGGCAACGCCGGTCTGGTGCGCGCGGTCGAGAAGTTCGACTACGCCAAGGGCTTCAAGTTCTCCACGTACGCGACGTGGTGGATCCGTCAGGCCATCACCCGCTCCATAGCCGACCAGTCCCGTACGATCCGGCTCCCCGTCCACCTGGTGGAGGAGCTCGGCCGGATCCGCCGGGTGCAGCGCGAGTTCAACCGCGAGCACGGCCGTGAGCCGGAGCACACGGAGATCGCGGCCGAGCTGGACTCCACGCCGGAGCGCGTGGGCGACGTCCTGGACTGGGCCCGTGACCCGGTCAGCCTCAACATGTCCGTGGACGACGAGGGCGAGACCCAGTTCGGCGATCTGCTGGAGGACACCTCCGCGGTGTCGCCCGAGCAGTCGGTGATGACGCTGCTGCGCAGCGAGGAGCTGGAGGACCTGATCGGCAAGCTCGACAACCGCACCGCCTCCATCATCCGTATGAGGTACGGCATCGAGGACGGCCGCGAGCGGACCCTCACCGAGGTCGGCAAGCAGCACGGTCTGACCCGGGAGCGGATCCGCCAGATCGAGAAGCACGCGCTGCTCGAACTGAAGCGAATGGCCCACGACACGGGTTTTGACGCTGCGGCGTGAGCCTTCGTCCAGTAACATCCGAATTGGGTCGCTTCGCGTGACCCCCTTGAGCTGAGTCCCGGCGCCCACCCCCCCCTGGCGCCGGGGCTCATTCTTTTCAGGACCGGTGTGCTGCCCAGGACGGGTGTGCTGCCTCCGGCGCCCGTGTGCGGCCTTCGGGGCCGGTGCGCTGCTTCCAGTGCCCGTGTACTGCTTTCAGGGCCGGTGCACCTCGGAGACCCGGGTCAGCGGGCTGCCGCGCGGGTCAGACGGGCGCCCAGCTCTCCCAGATGGTCCACCAGCTGCGGCGGCTCGTGCGCGGTGAACTCGCAGTCCACCAGCGCCAGTCTGAGCGCCACCCACTCCAGCGAGTCCGCGAGCACCGCCCGCAGCCGGCAGCTGTTCTCGCCGGTCGGCTCCAACGGGCCGATCGACGCGGGCAGCCGCGCGGACACGAAGTCCGCCGGGGCCGCGAAGCTCACGTCGACCGCCAGCTCCGGCTGCCGCCGGGCGATGGAGCCGGCGAGGAACTGCGACGCGTCACCCGCGGGCAGCTCGCGCGGCGCGAACCGGGCCCCGGTCGCGAACGGCTCGCTCACCCGGTCGACCCGGAACGTACGCCAGGCCCCGCGCCCCAGGTCGTACGCGACGAGATACCAGCGCCACCCCGTGCTCACCAGCCGGTACGGTTCGGCCTCCCGCTTGGTCTCGGTGCCGTCGCCCGCGCGGTACGCGAAGCGCAGCCGTTCCTGCCCGGTGACCGCCGACGCGATCACGGTCAGCGTCCGCGGGTCGATGGTCGAGCCGTCGCCCCGGGTCAGCGGCATCGTCGCGTTCTGCAGGGTCGAGACCCGGTGCCGCAGCCGCGAGGGCAGCACCTGCTCCAGCTTCGCCAACGCCCGTACGGACGCCTCGTCCACCCCCTCGATGGCATGCCCGGCCCCCGCCCGCAGGCCCACCGCGATGGCCACCGCCTCCTCGTCGTCGAGGAGCAGCGGGGGCATCGCGGTGCCCGCGACGAGCCGGTAGCCGCCGACGGATCCGCGCGAGGCCTCGACCGGGTAGCCCAGCTCGCGGAGCCGGTCGATGTCGCGGCGGATGGTGCGCGGGCTGACGTCGAGCCGCTCGGCGAGCTCGCTCCCCGGCCACTCGCGGGGGGTCTGGAGGAGCGACAACAGATTCAGCAGTCGTGCCGGGGTGTCGGTCATGGCCTCGCCTTCTGCCGGGTGTCGGTCGTCTCACCAGGATGCGTACCTATTAGGTCATGGACCGACCTAATGACTGTCTAACTTCTTCCTATGACTTCTTCCTCATCTCTGCCGTCCACGGCATCCGGGCCCACGGTGTCCTCGGACCCGTCGGACCGGCGACGCTGGTTCGCGCTCGCCATCGTGATGACCGCGGCCTTCATGGACCTGGTCGACGTCACGATCGTCAACATCGCCATCCCGAGCATCCGCGAGGACACCGGCGCCTCGTTCAGCTCGATCCAGTGGATCACCGCCGGCTACTCGCTGGCGTTCGCGGCCGGTCTGATCACAGGTGGCCGGCTGGGTGACATCTACGGCCGCAAGCGGCTGTTCCTCATCGGCATAGGCGGCTTCACCCTGGCCTCCGCGCTCTGCGGTTTCGCCGCGAGTCCGGAGATGCTGGTCGCCTCCCGGATCCTCCAGGGCGGCACCGCCGCGCTGATGGTTCCGCAGGTGCTGTCGATCGTGCACGCCACCTTCCCGGCGCACGAGCGGGGCAAGGTCTTCGGTCTCTTCGGCGCGATCGTCGGCCTCGGCGCCGTGCTCGGGCCGCTGCTGGGCGCGCTGCTCACCGAGTGGAACATCGCCGGTCTCGAATGGCGCCCGATCTTCCTGATCAACCTGCCCGTCGGCATCGCCGGCCTGATCCTCGGCCGGAAGTTCATCACCGAGTCCAAGGCCCCGAAGGCGCTCCGGCTCGACCTGGTCGGCGTCGCCCTGGTGACCCTGGGGATGCTGATGCTGATCTACCCGCTGACCCGGGGCCACGAGCTGGGCTGGCCGCTGTGGGGCCATGTGTCGATGGTGGGCAGCCTGCTGGTGTTCCTGTTCCTGGTGCTGTTCGAGCGGGCGAAGGCGCGCAGGGACGGTTCGCCGCTGGTCGAGCTGTCGCTGTTCCGGGTCAAGAGCTTCGCCGCGGGCATCGCCGTGCAGCTGACCTTCGGTATCGGGCTCGGCATCTTCTTCCTGGTCTGGACGCTCTACATGCAGATGGGCCTCGGCTGGAGCGCGCTGCGGGCCGGTACGACGGGTATCCCGTTCTCGATCGCCGTGTCGCTCGCCGCCGGGATCTCCGTACAGAAGCTGGTGCCCCGCTTCGGCCGCAAGGTCCTCCAGACGGGCGCGCTGCTGATGATCGCCGGCCTGCTCCTCTACATCTGGGAGTCCGACCGGTACGGCATGGGCATCACGTCCTGGCAGATGGCGCTGCCGCTGGTGGTCATGGGCCTCGGGATGGGGCTGATCGTGGCGCCGCTGACGGACGCGGTGCTCTCCGGGGTGCCCAAGGAGCACTCCGGTTCGGCCTCCGGGCTGATCAACACTGTGCAGCAGATGGGCAACGCGCTCGGGCTCGGGCTGGTCTCGGTGGTCTTCCTCGGCGCGATCGGTGACCGACTGGCGCCGCAGGAGGTGGGCCCGGCGTTCGCGGAGGCGTTCCGGCACTCGCTGTGGTGGGTGGCCGGGGTGCTCGCGGTGATCTTCCTGGTGATGTTCGCGCTGCCCGCGCGGTCGCGGCAGCACGTGGAGGGCGGCGACGAGGCCGTGGACGCGGCGGGTGTCGCGGACGCGGCGGACACGATGGGCGTCGAGGGCCCGGCGGGCGGCTCCGGGAGCGCCAAGGAGCCCGCGCTGACCCCCTGACCGGACTTCCGCCGGGATGGGCGAAGAGGGATGAGCAGGACGGTGCCCGCACCCGGGAAGGGTGCGGGCACCGTCCTGCCCGCGTCTGTGCCGGCCCAGGGGCAGGGAGCCCCCGGCGCCGGTCAGCAGATGCGCGTGCGGTTCTCCATGGCTCCGCGCGCGGTGTCCTCGTCGCCGTACACCTCGCACATGTGGCGGCCGTCCGGCGTGGCCGTGTGCTCGACCTCCCACAGGCTCGTCTCGCTGCCGTCGAGAAGCAGGAAGGCGTGCTCGTACAGCGTGAATCCGGCGTCCCGCCCGTCCACCCGGCACTGCCGTCCGAAGACCTGGGTGATGTGGTGGGCGAAGGCGGCGCGCAGCAGCCGGGCGGTCTCCTCGCCGGGACCGTCGCTGTTCTCCGCGCGGCGCAGGACGCGGCGGGCGTGGTCGGCGGAGTTGTCCGGGGCGTACATCCGGGGCAGCGGGGCCGGGGGAGCCGCCATCAGAACCGTCAGTATCTCCAGGTCGGCCTGGGGCCCGTCGTCCCCGAACACCGGGACTTCGCCGAAGCTGCCGGTCAGCCGGGCGGCCGCGACATGGGCATCGGCCTCGTCGTCGTACAACTCGTGGTGCATGAGGTCGGGTTCCGTGCGGAACCGCGGGTCCGTCGCACTCCGCGGACCGCCGTGCACCAGCTCCCACAGGGTGAGAGGAGTGCCGTCGGACAGCAGATATGTGTGCTGGTAGGTCTCGCGGTGAAGTACGGAACTGTGGTGCGAGGAGTGCAGGGAACTGCTGTGGGCGAGCGCGGTACCGAGTCTCTCGACCGTGCTGTCGGGCAGGTCGAAAGAGTTGAGTGCCCGTCGCAGGAGTCGCTCGAGGTGCTGCTCGGTTGTCTCGTACGGATCGCTCAAGGTGCTGTCTCCAGGCCGTTGCCGCGTGTTACTTGCTGCGTGCATAACGTAGTCCCTGGGTCCGACATCGTGACCGGGGTTCAGGAAAACGTATGACGCACGCAGATGGTTCCTGTTGATTCGTCCGAACTTCCCTACCCCGCGGGTGAGTCGGGATCCGGGTGATCGTCCGCCGACGGCCCCGGGGGACCGGGGCGACTGCCGTAGAGGTCGCTGTACGAGGGGTAGCAGCCCCCTTCGGGGCGGCCGTCCACGCTCCGAGCTGCCCGGACGGCCTTCACGATGGCGCGCGCGAGCACGTCCGCGCCGGCCGCCAGCAGCTCGTTGAGCGCGATCGGATTCTGCGGATCCAGCGGCCGGGCGCCGGTGGCCAGTGCGAAAACGGTGTCCCCGTCGGTGAGCAGATGCACGGGGCGGACGGCGCGCGCCAGTCCGTCGTGCGCCGTACCCGCGAGCTTCTGCGCCTGGGCCCGGGCGAGGACGGCGTCCGTGGCGACGACGGCGAGCGTGGTGTTGAGCGGAGGCCGCGCCTCCGCCTCCCGGGCCTCGGTGAGGCGCCGCTCCGCCGCGCGGAGGACCTCGGGCGCCGGGCGCACCGGAGGTTCGGCGGCGCCGTACTCCCCGTACAGCACCCCGGTACGCGGATCGACCACCGAACCCGCCGCGTTGACCACGACGAGCGCGCCCACCGTGATCCCGGAGGCCAGCCGGATGCTCGCGGTGCCCACGCCGCCCTTGAGGCGGCCGGCGACCGCGCCCGTGCCGGCGCCCACGGTGCCCTCGGCCACCGGCGCCCCCGGCTCCGAGGCCGCCGCGTCCTCCACCGCCGCGCGGCCCGTCGCGGCGTCGGGGCGGGCCCGCCAGTCGCCGCCGCGCCCCAGGTCGAAGACGCAGGCGGCGGGGACCACCGGCACCACCTGCGCCGGATCGGGGCCGACCCGCACCCCGCGCCCCCGCTCCTCCAGCCAGGCCATCACACCGGACGCCGCGTCCAGGCCGTACGCGCTGCCGCCCGTCAGCACCACGGCGTCGATGCGCTGCACCAGATTGCGGGGATCGAGCGCGTCCGTCTCCCGGGTGCCGGGGCCGCCACCGCGTACGTCGACGGCCGCGACCGCACCGCCCTCGGGGGCGAGGACCACGGTGGTGCCGCTCAGCGCGCCCTCGCCCGGCACCTGCGCGTGGCCGACGCGCAGCCCCGCGACATCGGTCAGCGCGTCGAGCGGACCGGTGGCATCCGGGCCCGGCGTGTCCGGACCGGACGCGTTCCGCGGGGCGGCGGGGGCCACCGGCCTTCGGGGTTCTTCCGTCATCACGTGCTCCTCACTGCGCGAGCCGTCGCCGGCCGTCCATGTGCGCTCACCCGGCCACGGCGGGCCGCCGGGACAGCAGCTCCCCCGCGGCCACGGTCGCCGCGGCCACCAGACCGGCGGCGAACACCGCCCACCCGCCGGCGAACGTGCAGGCCAGGATCGCCAGCGCGGCGACGGGGAGAGGAAGTTGCTCCGCGAGGTCGCGCTTGAAGTGGCGGGCGTGCAGCGCCCACACCGTGAGCAGGAAGAGTGCGGAGGGGATGGTGACCGCGGCGGCGGCCACAGTGTTTGGGACATGGGCCTTGCCCACGGCCTCCTCCACCGCGACCTCGATGCCCGCGCCGATGGCGGCCGCGGAACCGAAGATCAGGTAGTGCCCGTATCCCCAGATGAACGCTTCCCTGCTGCCGCGCAGGTAGTCATGGATCGGCACGGCGAAATAGATCCACCACGCGGAGAAGACGATCAGCAGCCCGCCCGCGGCGATCGGCAGCAGTTCGCCGAGCGCGTCGTGCTCGTACACCGCCTCCTGGACCGCGACCGTGGCCGCCGCGATGGTCTCGCCCAGCACGATGATCGTGAACAGCCCGTAGCGCTCACCGATGTGGTGCGGATGCCAGCTCGTGGAGCGGTCGCGCTCGGCGAGCGCCGGAACGGACAGCTCCGCCAGCACCAGCACGACGAAGACGGCGGTACGGGCTCCGCGCGACCCGGCGGGCACCAGCAGCATGGCGATCCAGCCCAGCTGCACCACCGAGATCCCGACGGCGTACCGCAGCGCCACGCGCCGCTCCCCGTCCTGGGTGCGGTGCGCGGCGCGCAGCCACTGGCTGGTCAGCGCGAGCCGCATCACCACGTACCCGATGACGACGACCGTCCAGTCGCCCGCGTCGAAGGCGCGCGGCACCCCGGCGGCGAGGACGAGCACACCGGTGATCTGGACGAGCGTGACGACGCGGTACAGCGGATCGTCGGTGTCGTAGGCCGAGGCGAACCAGCTGAAGTTGACCCAGGCCCACCAGATCGCGAAGAAGACGGCCGCGTAGCTGCCGATTCCGGTGAGGGCGTGCCCTTCGGCGACGGCATGGACCAGCCGCGCGCCCGCCTGGGCCACGGCGACCACGAAACAGAGGTCGAAGAAGAGTTCGAGCGGGGTCGAGGCGCGATGTTTCTCGGTGCGGCTGCGAGCCGTCATTACGGGCATGGGAGCCAGCACACCAGACGGGCTCGGCCACGCCGCAGGGGGCACGCCCCGGATGGGCGGCGGGGCTCACCCGGCTGAGCCGTAAAACAGGACCAACCATCATATAAGGTCCTACGGTGACGGGGTGACAGAGCCGCCCGAGCCCGCCGCAGCAGCCGCGCAGCCCGCCCCCGGTGCCCGCACCGGCTCCGCGGGAACGCCGGGCACGCCACCGCCCGGCGGGCCCCCGGCCGCCGTGAGGCCGGGCGCCGGGCGCCGCTCCGTCACCGGCCGTGCGACCGCGGCCGGTGTCGCCGTCTCCGCCCTGCTGATCCTCGCGATCGTGTTCGGCAGCCGGCTGCTGGAGAACTTCGACTCCGCCCTCCTCCCGTACGCCGTCGCCACCGTCTTCCTCGCCTTCGGCGTCGCCTACCGCTACACGGTCTGGGTCTCCGCGCCCGGCGCCCGACGGCTGTTCAAGCAGGGGTGGCGGAGCTTCTTCTCGGTGGCCAATTTCCGCAAGGCCCCCACCGCGCTGCCCCGGATGATCGCCACGTACCTGGGCTTCCAGAAATTCCTCGGCGCCCGCTCGCACGCCCGCTGGGCCGCCCACCAGCTGATCTTCTGGGGCTGCATCCTCGCCGCTCTGATCACCTTCCCGCTGACCTGGGGCTGGTTCACCTTCACCTCGAACAGCGGCTCGGGGCCCGGCTACGAGATGCGTATCTGGGGCTTCAGGATCATCGGATTCGACTCCCTGGACATCCTGGGCTGGCTGATGTTCCACGGACTGGACATCGCCGCCGTGCTCGTCATCCCCGGCGCCTCGTACTTCCTGTGGCGCCGGATGAAGGACCGCGGCGCCATCACCGGCCAGCGCTTCGCCTATGACCTGGTGCCGCTGATCGCTCTCATCGTCATCTCGGTGACCGGTCTGCTGCTCACCTTCTCGTCGATCTTCCTGCACGGCGGTGGATACGAGTTCCTGGCGGTCCTCCACATGGTGTCGGTGGTCTTCACCCTCATCTACATCCCGTTCGGGAAGTTCTTCCACATCGTCCAGCGCCCGGCCGCGGTCGGCATGCAGCTGTTCAAGTACACCTCCCGGCAGGACCAGGAGGTGCTCGGCTGCCGCCGCTGCGAGGAGCCCATCGACACCGGGCCGTACGTCGACAACCTCCGCGGCACCATGCGCGACCTCGGCCTCGGCTTCGACGAGTGGGCCGAATACTGCCCGCGCTGCAAGCGGGTACTGCGAGGCAGTGCCTATCTCTCCCAGGTGAAGAAGGGCTTCAAGTGACCGTGGATCCGCGTGCGGCCGGCCCCGGCACGGCAGACCCCCGTACAACCGGCCCCCGTGCGGCCGTTCCTCTCGATCCCTCTCTCGCCCCGCCCGGCACCCGGGCCTTCCGGGACGCGGGCGGTATCCCCGCCGACCGGTGGCGCGCCGACCAGGAGGGCGAGACGCTCGTCCCCACCCACTGCTGCTTCTGCGGGGTCCAGTGCGGGATGTATCTGCGCGTCGACCGCGGGGGCAAGGTCTTCGGCGTCGAACCGCGCAACCACGACATCAACCGGATGCGGCTGTGCCCGAAGGGAATCAACGCGTACCAGCAGGTCAACCACCCCGACCGGCTCACCGCACCGCTGATGCGCCGCTCCCGTGACGAGGACTTCCGCGAGGTCTCCTGGGACGAGGCGCTCGACTTCACCGTCGCCGAGATCAACCGCATCCAGCAGAGCTACGGGAACGACGCCTTCGGGCTGCTCGGCGGGGCCAGTCTCTTCTCCGAAAAGACCTATCTGGTCGGCAAATTCGCCCGGGTCGCCCTCAAGTCCCGGCACGTCGACTACAACGGCCGGCTCTGCATGGTCAGCGCCGCGGGCGCCAACAAACTCGCCTTCGGCATCGACCGGGCCGGCAACCCCTTCTCCGACATCCTGCTCACCGACTGCCTGCTGATCGCCGGCTCCAACGTCGGCGAGTGCTTCCCCGTGATGACCCAGTACGTGTGGGGAGCCCGGGACCGCGGCGCGAGCCTGATCGTCGTCGACCCGCGCGAGACGGCCATCGCCCGGACCGCCGACATCCACGTCGCCCTCAGGCCCGGCACCGATTCGGCCTTCTTCAATTCCGTGCTGAACGTGGTCGTCGAGGAGGGGCTGACCGACGAGGCCTATCTCGCCGCCCATGCCACCGGCTGGGAGGAGGTGAAGGCCAAGGCCGCCGAGTACCCGCCGGCCAGGGCCGCCGAGATCTGCGGCGTCCCCGCCGAACAGGTCGTCCAGGTCGCCCGCGCCTTCGCCCGCGCGCCCAGGGCCATGGCCTGGCACGCCCGGGGCATCGAGCACCACTCGCAGGGTGTCGAGAACTGCCTCAGCGTGATCAACCTCTGCACCGCCACCGGCCACATCGGCAGGCCCGGCGCCGGCTACGGCACCATCACCGGGCAGGGCAACGGGCAGGGCGGCCGCGAGCACGGCCAGAAGTCCGACCTCCTGCCCGGCGGCCGGTCGATCATGAACGAGGAGCACCGCAGGCAGATCTGCGAGATCTGGGGCATCGAGGAGTCCGAACTCCCGCCCGCCGGAACCTCGATGATGGAAATGGTCTGGCAGATGCAGCGCCGCGAGATCCGCGGCCTGATCGGCATCTGCAACAACCCCTTCGTCTCCCTTCCCCACTACAAGGTGGTCAAGGAGGGGTACGACGCCACAGAGTTCCACGCGCAATTCGACTTCTTCCTTTCCGAGACCGCCGCCAACGCACATGTCGTCTTTCCCGTCACCACCTGGGCCGAGGACGACGGGGTGATGGCCAACGCCGAGGCCCGGGTCGTCAAGCACAACAAGGCGCAGGACCCGCCGCCCGGCGTACGGACCGACACCTGGGTGATGTGCGAACTCGCCAGGCGTCTCGGCTCCGGCGACAAATTCGACTTCGCCGATTCCCGGGCCGTCTTCGACGAACTGCGGACCGCCTCCGCCGGCACCGTCAACGACTACTACGGCATCACCTACGAACGGCTGGAGGAGACCGGCGGGATCGCCTGGCCCTGCCCCTCCACCGACCACCCCGGCACCCCTCGGCTCTTCGAGGACGGCAGGACCTACCACCCCGACGGCAAGATCCATCTGCAGGTCGTCGAGTGGCACCCGCCGATGGACCCGTACGACGACGAGCACCCCATGTCGCTCACCACCGGACGGACCGTCGCCCACTTCCTCTCCGGCAACCAGACCCGCCGTCTGGGTGCCCTGGTCGAACAGACCCCGCGCCCCTGGGCCGAGCTCCATCCCTCCCACGGCTTCCGCAACGGCGAACCGGTCCGCGTCGTCACCCGGCGCGGCAGCGAGGTCTTCCCCGCGCTGGTCACCGAGGCGATCCGCCCCGACACCGTCTTCATCCCGTACCACTGGCCCGTCCCCACCGCGGCCAACGCCCTCACCAGCGACGCCCTCGACCCCCGCTCCAAGATCCCCGAGTACAAGGTGTGCGCCTGCCGTATCGAGCACGCCGGGACGATCGACGAAGTCCCCGCACCCCCCGTCGCACCCGGCCACGTCAGTTACCCGGAGACCCAGGTCTCCCGTACCGACCCGCTGCCGCCCACGGCCCCCCAGGGGCGTGGCACCTCGGAGAGGAGCTGACCGCCGCATGATGGGCAGAACGATCTTCATCGACCCGGGGCGCTGCATCGGCTGCCAGGCCTGCGTCTCCGCCTGCCGGGAGTGCGACTCGCACCGCGGCAAGTCGATGATCCACCTCGACTACACCGACGAGGGCCAGTCCGTGGCCTCCCTTCCCACGGTCTGCATGCACTGCGAGGACCCGGTCGCCCCGTGCGCCGAGGTCTGTCCCGCCGACGCGATCCTGGTGACCGCCGACGGTGTGGTGCAGCAGGCCGACACCACCCGCTGCATCGGCTGCGCCAACTGCGTCAACGCCTGCCCCTTCGGCGTCCCGAAGATCGACCTCCGGGCGAAGCTGCAGATGAAATGCAACCTCTGCTACGACCGCACCGCCTACGGCCTCGCCCCCATGTGCGCGACCGTCTGCCCGACCGGAGCGCTGTTCTACGGGACCGTCGAGGAACTCCAGGCCGAGCGCCCCGGCGTCCAGGTCGCCGACACCTTCACCTTCGGCCGGAGCGAGGTACGCACCGGCGTGGCCATGGTCGTCCCTGCCGACCGGATGCGGTGGCCGGTGCCCGGTGGTCTTCCTGTCGTCGAGATCAACGGGAAGGACGTCCGCCGATGAGCGCCACCGACCGGTCGTCCTCCGGCGATCCGCGCGAAGCCCTGCACGACCGGATCGCCGCCGACTCCCTCACCACCCGGCGCGACTACCTCCGGATCGTGGCGACCGTCTCCGGCGGGCTCGCCGTCGGCGGACTCGGGGTGGCGAGCGGAATCCTGCCGCGCCACGGCGAGCCCGACGACGCCAAGGCACCGGCGCCGAAGCGGATCGCCGCCCAGCTCCTGCCCGGCGAGTCCCTCGCCTTCCACTACCCGGAAGGGGAGGACCGGGCGGTCGCCGTCCGGCTGGACGACGGCACCCTCGTCGGCTACTCCGCGATCTGCACCCATCTGGCCTGTGCCGTGCTCTGGCGCAAGGACCGAGGTGCCGAGGGGGAGCTGTACTGCCCCTGCCACGAGGGCATCTTCGACGCCCGCACCGGTGAGGTCACCGCCGGGCCACCGCCCCGCGCACTGCCCAAGGTGGTGCTCACCGAACAGCCCGACGGCAGCATCTGGGCGGTCGGCACGACGCGCTCGGGCGAGAGCATCGAGCACGGCCTGTGCCGACAGCTCGACCAGGACCGCCCGGACCTCGCCTCCCGTATCGGCTGTCCCGCCGTCAAGGGCGGCGGCGCGGAGGGCCCGTCGCTCGGGGCCGGGGCCGAGACCTCCGGCAGGCGGCCATGACCGACGCCCGGCAGTCCAGCAGCCAGGAGCCCCCGGAGCCCGGGGCGTACCCGGAGTACCACCCGGGAAGTGCTCGCGCCGAACTCAACCGCCCCATCCACGAGCGCTATCCGCAGATCCGTGCCACCAGCGGCTACGGCGACCCCCGGGTCCGCCACACCGGCCCGGGCCCGGGGGCGGGCACCGACCAGGAGCCCGAGCGGTCCTCGAAGCTGACGGCCCGGCTGGCCCTCGCCATGACGGTGGTCGTCGGACAGCTCTGGGGTCTGACCGTCGTCATCGACGCATGGATGGAGGGGCACACCGGCACGGCCTGGTGGGGCGCCGGCTTCCTCTGCCTGTCGTTCCTCGTCGTCCTCGGGCTCTGGCTGATCGATCCGAAGGACCGCTGACCACCGCCGTACCCTTGACGTATGAGCACCGCCCCCGCCCCCGGCCCGCGCGATTCGAAGCCCTCCCAGTCGGAGCGGCCGAAACCGAAACCGGCTCTGATCTTCGACGATCCGCTGGACCAGCAGTCCTCGGACGATACGGACCGAGGGTGGGGCGAGCGGGCCCCGGCCGGTGGCAGCGCCGCCGATCTGGCGCGCTTCCTCGACGAGAAGCCGCCCCACCACATCTGATCCCCCTGCTCCGTGGTGGTCCGGTGGCGGTGCCGCCGGTTTCCGAGCCACGCGTCGCGCTACTGGTCGTGACCTCGGCCGGGGTCCTGTCCGGGGGTTCCGCCCGGGCCGCCGCGCTGCAGGACGAGGGCGTCGCGGATCTCCTTCAGCACCTCCAGCTCGCTCACCTCCAGCGTCTCCTGCACCCCTTCCTTCGCGGCCTGCATCGCGGCCCGCCTGGCGAGGTACTTGGCCATGGGCAGGACCATCAGGAAGTAGACGACGGCAGCCGTGATCAGAAAGCCGAGGGTGGCGCTGAGCACCGAACCCCACAGGATCCGGATGCCCTCGGTCGCCTCGCCCGTCTTCGGGTCCGTGACGCAGGGGCCCTTGAGGCAGGAGCTGTAACTCTCCAGGTCCTTGGTGCCGAAAGCACCGACCAGCGGGTTGATGACTCCCTTGACGATCGAGTTCACGACCTGGGTGAATGCGGCGCCGATGACGACGGCGACCGCCAGATCGATGACATTGCCGCGCATCAGGAAGGCTTTGAACCCTTCCAGCAGACCGGCCTTCTTCTCGCTCACGGATGAGCCTTCCTTCGCGTGTGCCATAGGCGGAGCAAACTCCTGCGCAACTTACGGCAGTACGCATGAAAACCACCCAATCCGAAGGTTTGACCAGGTGACTTGACCGATCACTCGTGCGAATCAGCACAGGGTCACCGCCAGTTGGGACGAGATGCCCGCACCGGCCAGCGCGGTGGCCGTGTCCCGGGGGACGGAGAGCACGATCAGCGCTCCGCCCTGGGCGGAACCGTCGGCCGGGCCCTGCGGCACCTCCGTCACCCGCGCGCCTCTCGCCAGCACCCGGGCCCGGGCTCCGGCCCCGCTTCCGGTGCCGCCCTCCCCGGAGGCGATCACGTCGACGCGGTCACCCGGCCGCAGGAGACGAACCGCCCCCGCATCCGCGATCCGGACCGGAGCGGACACCGGCCGAGCCGTTCGCCGGGCCTCGGACGGCGCCGGGACCGCCTCACCCCCGGCCCCCGCCCCGTACGCGGCATCACCGCCCGCGCCCGCGCCGCCACCGCCCAGCCCCGTGGCGGCGAGCGCGGCAGCCGTCAGGGCCAGCCCGGCGGCCAGGGCACGACGCTGCCGCCACAGCGCCCGCCGCAGTCGGCGCCCACCACCCCCGCGCACCCGCAAGGGCTCGAACACGGGCACACCACAGGGCGGCGGCGCCGGTGACGCGGACGGCCACGGGGACGACGGGGAGGATGGGGAGGACGCGGAGGACGGGGACGACGGAAACGTGGACGACACCGACGACACGGACGGCATGACGGACGACGGGAACATGGCCGACACCACCTGACATGAGGAGTTCCGGACGAACACCCCTCACGATCCACCGTCCGCGAGATCCCCGCCGCAGCCTGTGGACGGCCACGGCGTTGTGGACAACTCCGTCACCCACACACGCCACAGCCATCCGCAGCCTGTGGAAGGCCACGGAGTCGTGGACAAACTCCGTCAACCACACACGCCACGGCCATCCCGCCGCACGCGCTAAGGCAGCTCGATCCCCGTCTCCAGGCCGTCCAGCGCATGCGAGCACGGGCAGTCCCGGTCCGCCTCCGCCGGCAGTGCGGCCACCACGTCGAAGAGGACCGAGCGCAGCCGGTCCACATTGGCGGCGAACACCTTCAGCACCTCTCCGTGCGAGACGCCCTCGCCGGCCTCCGCACCCGCGTCCAGGTCCGTCACCAGGGTCGTCGTCGTGTAGCAGAGGCCCAGTTCACGGGCGAGGACGGCCTCCGGGTGACCGGTCATCCCGACCACCGACCACCCCATGGCCGCATGCCAGCGCGACTCCGCCCGGGTCGAGAAGCGCGGCCCCTCGACAACCACCAGCGTCCCGCCGTCCACCGGCTCCCAGCTGTTCGCCCGCGCCGCCGCCAGCGCGGCCCGGCGCCCCTCGGGGCAGTACGGATCGGCGAAGCCCAGATGCAGGACGTTCGGCTCCGCCCCGTCGGCCCGGACCTCGCCGTCGTAGTACGTCTGCGTCCGGGCCTTGGTGCGGTCCACCAGCTGGTCGGGCACGAGCAGGGTGCCCGGCCCGTACTCCGGGCGCAGGCCGCCCACCGCGCACGGGCCGAGCACCTGACGCACGCCGACGGAGCGCAGCGCCCACATGTTGGCCCGGTAGTTGATGCGGTGCGGCGGCAGGTGGTGGCCGCGTCCGTGGCGGGGGAGGAAGGCGACCCGGCGGCCGCCGACCTCGCCGAGGAAGAGGGAGTCGCTCGGCGGTCCGTACGGGGTGTCCACGCGCACCTCCGTGACGTCCTCCAGGAAGGAGTACAAGCCCGAGCCGCCGATGACACCGATCTCTGCGTTCACCATGTGATCACAGTAGCGGCGCGGAAAAACGCCGGGAGCCCCGCCGAACGTATCGACGGGGCTCCCGGCGGAAGCGCGGTGCGGTGTGCGACTCAGGCGGCCGACGAGCCGCTCTTCGAGGAAGAGGAGGCGGAGGCCGAGGAGGAGGACGCGGACGACTTCGAGTCGGATCCCGTCGACGTCGACGTCGAGGACGTGGACGACGAGGAGTCGGACGACGAAGCGGAACCGGACGTCTTCGCCGAGGACGAAGACGGCGTGCTGCTCGACGAGGAGCCGCGGCTGTCGTTCCGGTAGAAACCGGAACCCTTGAAGACGATGCCGACCGCCGAGAACACCTTCTTCAGGCGTCCGTCGCAGCTCGGGCACACGGTGAGGGCGTCATCGGTGAACTTCTGCACCGCCTCGAGGCCCTCGCCACATTCGGTGCACTGGTACTGATAGGTCGGCACTTGCTCCTCCTGGCACTCTGACTCAATGAGTGCTAACGACGCTCCATACTGACGTATTCCGCAGCATCAGTCCACCGTGACCGGCTTCCGGTGACCGACACCACGTGCCACGGTCCGTCCCGAGGCGGCGGGCGCGAGCCTCGAACGCAGCCCCACCAGGGTGATCAGGGCCAGTACGGTCCCGGCCAACGGCACCAGGAATCCGGTGCTGGCTCCGTGGGCGTCCGCGAGCCGTCCGGCGACCGTCACCGCCGCGGCCTGGCCGAGCGCGACCGAGCCCGTCAGCCAGGTGAACGCCTCGGTCCGGGCGGACCCCGGCACCAGGGCCTCGACCAGCGTGTAGCCGCTGATCAGGGCCGGGGCGATGGAGAGGCCGACCAGGAGCCCGAGCCCGGCCAGCAGGGGCACCGAGTGCACCGCCCACAGTCCGGACGCGGTCAGGGTCAGGGCCGCGTACCCGACGATCAGCCGCCGTCGCGGACCGCTCTTCCAGGCGATGGCACCGCAGGCGATCCCGGCGAGCATGTTGCCCGCCGCGAAGACGCCGTACATCAGGCCGTTGGCTCCCGGGCGGCCGATCTCCTCGGCGAAGGCGGTCAGCGAGACCTGCATGCCGCCGAAGACCGCGCCGATCCCGAGGAAGGCGACCGCGAGCACCCGTACGCCCGGTACGGACAGCGCGGAGGCGTGCCGCTGGGAGGTGCCGGAGGCGGCGTTGCGGACCGTGGGCTGGGTGCGGTGCTGCGCGGCGAAGAGCAGCCCGCCGACCAGGGTCAGCGCGGCCTCCGTGATCAGGCCGGCTGCCGGGTGGACCCCCGTGCACAGCGCGGTGGCGAGCACGGGGCCGATGACGAAGGTGAACTCGTCCGTCACCGATTCGAAGGCGGCCGCGGTGGACATCAGCGGCGAGGCCTCGCGGTCCGGTGTCGGGCCGAGCACGGCCGCCCAGCGGGCCCGCACCATCGGCCCGACCTGCGGGACGGACGCACCCGTCGGCACGGCCGCCACGAACAGCGCCCACAGGGGCGCGTCCGCCAGCGCGAGCGCCGTCAGCACCGATACGGACGCGGCGTGCACCAGGACCCCGGGCAGCAGCACGGCACGCTGGCCGAAGCGGTCGGCGAGCTTGCCGGTCTGCGGGGCGAACAGGGCCATGGAGACACCGGTCACGGCGGCGACGGCGCCCGCGCTGCCGTACGAACCGGTGGTGTGCTGGACCAGGAGCACGATGCCGATGGTCAGCATCGCGAAGGGCTGCCGTGCGGCGAAACCCGGGAGGAGAAAAGTCCACGCACCCGGGGTGCGCAGCAACTGCCCGTAACCGGGGCGGTCGGTGACCGTGGACGCCACGGTCCATGCCTTTCTGCCGCCTGGTGGCCGGGCTCCCGCGGCGGCCGGCACCGTGGGGTGCGGGTCCGTTCGTGCGGGTGCTGCCGAGAGCTGTCCTCTTCGCGCGGGACTGCGGTAGATGCCGGGCGCTCAGCAGAGGCGGAGGACGCCACGACCGCCATACGGTCGCGCCAGCTCTGCATCAGGCAGAGTTGGTCGTTCTGATTGGTCGATCGGGTCGACCGGCCCCGTCGTTGGGGGCGGTCGATTCCCTTCATGATACAGGCAGGGGTCCTTGCGCCCCTGCGATTGTGCGCAAGGACTCCCTGCAAGGCCTGCACCCGCAAGGCCTGCACCCGCAAGGCCACGCGACCGCAAGGCCACGCGACCGCAAGGCCACGCGACCGCAAGGCCACGCGACCACAAGGACGCAGCAGCCGCAGAGGCCGGAACCGCACCGGACACCGACGCCCTCAGTGGTGCGTCTTCGGCCCGTCGGTCTTCCCCAGCCGCTTCACGGCCTTCAGCGCGTGCGTCACGTCGTGCACCACGTCGTGCCCCGCATGGGATCCCGCAGGGCTCTCGCCACCGCTTCTGCCGCCGGGCCCCAGCCAGCCCGCGAGCTTGCCGTTCTCGCCGACCGCGCGCAGCCGTTCCTCCGCCGCGTCGCGCACCGGATCGGTGGCGACCACCAGCAGCTCGTCGCCGCGCCGCAGCACGGTCGAGGGCGCCGGTACGAAGCTCTTGCCGTCCCGTACGACGAGGGTGACGGCGGCCCCGGAGGGCAGCCGCAGCTCACCGACCTCCACGCCGTGCATCTTCGAGCGGGACGGGATCGCCACCGAGAGCAGATGCCCGCGCAGCCGCTCCAGTGGTGCCGACTCGATGCCCAGGTCGGCGGCCTCGGCCGGGTCGTCGGCGATCTTCAGGGCCTTCGCCAGCCAGGGCAGCGTGGGCCCCTGGATGAGGGTGTAGACGATCACGAGTACGAAGACGATGTTGAAGACACGGGTGGAGCCCTCGACCCCGGCGACCATCGGGATGGTCGCCAGGATGATGGGCACGGCGCCGCGCAGCCCCGCCCAGGACATCAGCGCCTTCTCCTGCCAGGGCAGCCGGAACGGCGCCAGCGAGATGAAGACCTCCAGCGGACGCGCCACCACGGTCAGCACCAGGCCCACCACCACCGCGGGCCAGAAGTCGTCGAGCAGGTCGTGCGGGGTGACCAGGAGCCCGAGCAGCACGAACATGCCGATCTGGGCCAGCCAGCCGAGCCCGTCGGCGAAGCCGCGGGTGGCGGGCCAGTGCGGCAGCTTGGCGTTGCCGAGGATCATCGCGGCCAGATACACGGCGAGGAAGCCACTGCCGTGGACCAGGGCGCCGGCCGCGTACGCGGACACCGCGATCGCCATCACGGCGATCGGGTAGAGGCCGGAGGCGGGCAGCGCCACACGGCGCAGTCCGAACGAGCCGAGCCAGCCGACGGCGATCCCCATGGCCGCGCCGATGGCGAGCTCCAGGGCTATCTCGCCGATCAGTACGTACCAGCTGTCCACCGCTCCCGTGGTCGAGAAGGCGACCACCAGGATCACCACGGGGGCGTCGTTGAAGCCGGATTCCGCCTCCAGCACACCGGTGACCCGGGCCGGCAGCGGCACCTTGCGCAGCACGGAGAAGACCGCGGCGGCGTCCGTCGACGAGACGACCGCGCCGATGATCAGCGACTGCCGCCAGTCCAGGCCGACCAGGTAGTGCGCCCCGGCCGCCGTGACGCCCACGCTCACCGCGACACCGACCAGCGAGAGCATCACCGCTGCGGGCAGCGCCGGTTTGATCTCTTTCCACTTCGTGCCCAGGCCGCCCTCGGCGAGGATCACGACCAGTGCGGCGTAGCCGATGACCTGGGTCAGTTCCGCGTTGTTGAACTTGACGTCGAAGATGCCGTCCTGCCCTATGGCGATCCCGATGCCGAGGTACAGGAGCAGGCTGGGGAGCCCGCTGCGGGACGAGATGCGTACCGCCGCCACCGCGACGAGCAGTACGAGCGAGCAGACGAGCAGGAGTTCGTTGAGCGTGTGGACAGACAGTGGCCGTTCCTTCCCTGCGTACGCCTGCCGGGTCGATCGACCTTCGGCATCGACCTTCGGCATCGACCGATGGCGGCCGGTACTTCGTTACCTTACCTAATCTTTAACGTTTTCTTGACGCGTTCGAGCATCCGTACGATCGCTGCGCAATTCGAATCATCCCGATACCGCGTCAGAGCTGTCCCGGCGCTGCGCCTATGGTTGCTCCTGCACTCCCAGGACCACCTGCCCCTCGAAGGACAGCGATGCCCGCCAACTCAACCGCCTCTTCCGCCTCCTCCGGTGCCCCCGGTGCGAAGACCGGCAGGAAGAAGGGGCGACGTGCCCGCCTGATCGTGATCGTTCTGGTGCTGGCGCTCGTCGCGGGTATCGGATACGGGACGTTCTGGTCCGTATCCACCGTGCGGGCCTCGTACCCGCAGACGACCGGGTCGACGAAGCTCGACGGCCTCGACGGCAGCGTCGACGTCAAACGCGACAGCTACGGGATCCCGCAGCTGTACGCGGACTCCGATGCCGATCTCTTCCGCGCCCAGGGCTTCGTCCAGGCGCAGGACCGCTTCTGGGAGATGGACGTCCGCCGTCACATGACGGCCGGCCGGCTCTCCGAGATGTTCGGCTCCGGACAGGTCGAGACGGACTCCTTCCTGCGCACGCTCGGCTGGCGCAAGGTCGCGCAGGAGGAGTACGACAACGTCCTGTCCGAGGACACCAAGAAGAACCTCCAGGCGTACGCGGACGGCGTCAACGCCTACCTCAAGGGCCGCGACGGCAAGGACATCTCCGTCGAGTACGCGGCCCTCGGCTTCACCAACGACTACAAGCCCACCGAGTGGACCCCGGTCGACTCGGTCGCCTGGCTCAAGGCCATGGCCTGGGACCTGCGCGGCAACATGCAGGACGAGATCGACCGCTCGCTGATGACCAGCAGGCTCGACGCGAAGCAGATCGAGGACCTCTACCCGGCGTACCCGTACGAGAAGCACCGGCCGATCGTCGACCAGGGGGCGGTCTCCCCGGTCACCGGGAAGTTCGACCCGGCCGCGACCCCGTCCGACACCACCGGCTCGAACACCGCGCAGGGCGCCACCGAGGGCCTGAACACCCAGCTCTCCGCGCTCTCCGACACCCTCGACCAGATCCCGGCGCTGCTCGGCCCGAACGGCAACGGCATCGGGTCCAACTCCTGGGTGGTCTCCGGCGACTACACGACGACCGGCAAGCCGCTGCTCGCCAACGACCCGCACCTGGCGCCGCAGCTGCCCTCGCTCTGGTACCAGATGGGCCTGCACTGCCGCGAGATCACGGCGAAGTGCCAGTACGACACGGCGGGCTACACCTTCTCCGGCATGCCGGGCGTGATCATCGGTCACAACCAGGACATCGCCTGGGGCTTCACCAACCTCGGCGCGGACGTCACCGACCTCTTCCTGGAGAAGGTGTCCGGCGACGGTTACCTGTACGACGGCAAGGTCAAGCCCTTCACCACCCGTGAGGAGACCATCAAGGTCGCGGGCGGCAAGGACCGGAAGATCACCGTCCGGGAGACCAACAACGGCCCGCTGGTCTCCGACCGCAGCAGCGAACTGGAGACGGTCGGCCAGAAGGCCCCTGTCGCCAACGCGGCCCCGGACCGGGCCGACGGTTACGCGGTCGCCCTGAAGTGGACGGCGCTGGACCCCGGCAAGTCCATGGACGCCGTCTTCGAGCTGAACCGGGCCAAGGACTTCAAGACCTTCCAGGCGGCGGCCGCGCACTTCGAGGTCCCCTCGCAGAACCTCATCTACGCCGACACCGACGGCAACATCGGCTACCAGGCGCCCGGGAAGATCCCGGTCCGTCTCAAGGGCGACGGCACGATGCCCAGCCCCGGCTGGTCCTCGAAGTACGGCTGGGAGAAGGACCCGATCCCGTTCGACGAGCTGCCCTACGAGTACAACCCGAAGCGCGGCTACATCGTCACCGCCAACCAGGCCGTCGTCGACGAGAAGTACCCGCACCTGCTGACCAAGGACTGGGGCTACGGCAGCCGCAGCCAGCGGATCGACGACCTCATCCAGTCGAAGATCAAGGGCGGCGGGAAGATCTCGACCGAAGACATGCAGAAGATGCAGATGGACAACACCAGCGAGATCGCCGCGCTGCTGGTGCCCGAGCTGATGAAGATCAACGTCTCGGACAAGAGCGTCCGCGAGGCACAGAAGCTCCTGGAAGGCTGGGACTACACCCAGGAGTCCGACTCGGCCGCGGCCGCGTACTTCAACGCGGTCTGGCGCAACATCCTCAAGCTGGCCTTCGGTAACAAGCTGCCCAAGGAGCTGCGGGTCAAGGGCGAGTGCCTCAATGTGCCCCGGGCCGGCGGTTCGGGCCCGGTCGACGAGCAGGACAGGCTGGTGCGCGAGTGCGGCCGGCGCGACGCGGACTCCGCCCAGCCCGACGGCGGTGACCGCTGGTACCAGGTGATCGCCCAGCTGATGGACGACCGGGGCAGCGACTGGTGGAAGGCGCCGAGGAGCGGCCGGGACGAGCCGACCGAGAACCGCGACCAGCTCTTCGCCCGCGCCATGGAGGACGCGCGCTGGGAGCTGACCGCCAAGCTCGGCAAGGACATCACCACCTGGAGCTGGGGCCGGCTGCACCAGCTGACCCTGAAGAACCAGACCCTCGGTACCGAGGGCCCCGGACTGCTCCAGCGGGCCCTCAACCGCGGCCCGTGGAACCTCGGCGGCGGCGAGGCCGCGGTCAACGCCAGCGGCTGGAACGCGGCGGGCGGCTACGAGGTCGTCTGGGTCCCGTCGATGCGGATGGTGGTCAACGTGGGGGACTGGGACAAGTCCCGCTGGATCAACCTCACCGGCGCCTCCGGGCACGCGTTCAGCGCGCACTACACCGATCAGACCGACAAGTGGGTCAACGGTGAACTGCTCGACTGGTCCTTCGGTACGAACGCCGTCGCCAAGTCGACGACCGACACCCTGACCCTCAAGCCCTAGGGTCCGTCCGGCGGCTCGCCGCCGGTGTCACCACCACGTCCACGGGGTGGTCGTGCGGTTCCTCCGGGACCCGCGCGACCACCTCGTCGTCGTAGAGCAGGACGATCAGCGCGGGATGCGCCCCGGCCGCGGCGAGCCTGGCGAGCACCCGGTCGTAGCTGCCGCCGCCCCGGCCGAGCCGCATCCCGCGCCCGTCCACCGCGAGACCCGGCAGCAGTACCGCGTCGGCCTCCAGGACCGCTTCGGGGCCGAGCCGCGCGCCGTCCGGCTCCAGCAGTCCGCGGCCGGCCCGGACGAGACGGTCCGCCCCCTCGTACGGCGCCCAGTCCAGATCGTTGTCCGCGAGGAGCACCGGCAGCAGCACCCGCACGCCCCGGGCGCGCAGGGCCTCCAGCAGTACCCGGGTGCCCGGCTCGCTGCCCACCGAGACGTACGCGGCGACGGTACGGGCTCCGGACAGCTCCGGGAGATCCAGTGCGCCCCGGGACAGAACCACCGCGGCGTTTTCCACGTCTTCCCTGGTCAGAAGGCGCCGCGCGGCCAGCAGTTCACGCCGGAGCAGCGTCTTTCGGGACATCTCAGTGCTCAACGGGCACCCCCGGATCTCTCATATGTGCGTATAGCCGTACAAAGTTAACCGGAGCCTCATCTTCCTCACATACGCACCGGTTATCGTTCTGCGCATGACTCAGTCGCACCCCAGGATCAGCAAGGCTGTCATCCCGGCCGCGGGACTCGGTACCCGCTTCCTGCCGGCCACCAAAGCCACTCCCAAGGAGATGCTGCCTGTGGTCGACAAGCCGGCGATCCAGTACGTCGTCGAGGAGGCGGTGACCGCCGGCCTCTCCGACGTACTGATGATCACCGGGCGCAACAAGCGTCCGCTGGAGGACCACTTCGACCGCAATTACGAACTGGAGTCCGCGCTCACCCGCAAGGGAGACGCCGCACGGCTCAAGAAGGTCCAGGAGTCGAGCGACCTGGCCACCATGCACTACGTCCGTCAGGGCGACCCGCGCGGCCTCGGCCACGCCGTGCTGTGCGCCGCGCCGCACGTCGGCGACCAGCCCTTCGCGGTCCTCCTCGGCGACGACCTGATCGACCCGCGCGACCCGCTGCTGGCCCGCATGGTCGAGATCCAGGAGCGCGAGGGCGGCAGCGTCATCGCGCTGATGGAGGTCGCGCCGGAGCAGATCCACCAGTACGGCTGCGCGGCCGTCGAGCCCACCGCCGAGGGCGATGTGGTGCGCATCACCGGCCTCGTCGAGAAGCCCGAGGCGGACGAGGCGCCCAGCAACCTCGCCATCATCGGCCGCTACGTCCTGGACCCCGCCGTCTTCGGGATACTGCGCAGGACCGAACCGGGCCGCGGCGGCGAGATCCAGCTCACCGACGCGCTCCAGCTCCTCGCCGAGGACGAGAAGGCCGGCGGCCCCGTCCACGGTGTCGTCTTCAAGGGCCGCCGCTATGACACCGGTGACCGGAGCGACTACCTCCGTGCCATTGTCAGACTCGCGTGCGAACGTGAAGACCTGGGCCCGGACTTCAAGACCTGGCTCCGCAGTTACGTCACCGAGGAGATGTAGCACTTTGAGCAGCACGATGTGGTCGGTGGACGAGCACCTGGCAGACATTCTCGAAGCGGTGCGCCCGCTCGAACCCATCGAGCTGCAACTGCACGATGCCCAGGGCTGCGTCCTCGTCGAGGACGTCATGGTGGAGATCGCCCTGCCGCCCTTCGACAACAGCTCGATGGACGGGTACGCGGTCCGCGTCGCCGACATCGAGGGCGCCGACGAGGAGTTCCCCGCGGTGCTCACGGTCATCGGTGATGTCGCGGCGGGCAGCGACGGCCTGCCCGGCGACCGGGCCGTCGGCCCCGGCGAGGCCGCCCGGATCATGACCGGTGCCCCGCTGCCGGCCGGCGCCGAGGCCGTGGTCCCGGTCGAGTGGACCGACGGCGGCACGGGCGGCGGCCCCGCCGACACCATGCGCTCCCTGAACGACGCCCCGGAAGGGGCGGGCGGCGAGGTCCGGGTGCACCGCCCCGTCGAGGCCCGCGCCCATGTCCGGGCCCGCGGCAGTGACGTCAAGCCGGGCGATCTGGCGCTGAGCGCGGGATCGGTCGTCGGCCCGCCGCAGATCGGCCTGCTCGCCGCGATCGGCCGCTCGACGGTGAAGGTGCGGCCCCGGCCGCGCGTCGTCGTCATCTCCACCGGCAGCGAACTGGTCCAGCCCGGCGAGGAACTGACCGGCGGCCGGATCTACGACTCGAACAGCTTCGCGCTCACGGCCGCGGCCAAGGACGCCGGAGCGATCGCCTACCGCGTCGGCGCCGTCACCGACGACGCCGACACGCTCCGCGCCACGATCGAGGACCAGCTGATCCGCGCCGACATCGTCGTCACCACCGGAGGCGTCAGCGTCGGCGCGTACGACGTCGTCAAGGAAGCCCTCTCCTCGGTGGGCGACGAGGACGAGCCGGGCAGCGGCATCGACTTCCGCAAGCTCGCCATGCAGCCGGGCAAGCCGCAGGGCTTCGGCTCGATCGGCCCCGACCACACACCGCTGCTGGCGCTGCCGGGCAACCCCGTCTCCTCGTACATCTCCTTCGAGCTGTTCGTACGGCCCGTGATCCGCGCCCTGATGGGGCTGCCGGACGTGCACCGCCCCACCGTCCGGGCCGTGCTGGACACCGACAAGGTGCTCACCTCGCCCTCCGGCAGGCGCCAGTTCCTGCGCGGTACGTACGACGCGGAGGCCGGCACGGTCACCCCCGTCGGCGGCGCCGGATCGCATCTGATCGGCGCACTCGCGCGGGCGGACGCGCTGATCGTGCTGCCCGAGGACGTCACCTCCGCCGAGCCCGGCACGGACACCGAGGTGATCCTGCTCCGCTGATTGCCGGGCAGTGGCGGTACGGTGTCTGGCGCTGTGCCGTCCCGGGGACACCCCCGGGCCCCCGGCCCGCACCCCGGTGCGGGCCCAGCGGGCAACCGGCGCCCTACCGCGAGGCGGAGTTAGTTGAGTACGCAGAACAGGCTGACGCACATCGACGAGGCGGGCGCGGCCCGCATGGTCGACGTCTCGGAGAAGAACGTCACCGCGCGGGTGGCCCGCGCGAGCGGCCGGGTCCTCGTCTCGCCGCGCGTCATCGAGCTGCTCCGCGGCGAGGGCGTCCCCAAGGGCGATGCCCTCGCGACCGCCCGGATCGCCGGGATCATGGGCGCCAAGCGCACCCCCGACCTGATCCCGCTCTGCCACCCGCTGGCCGTCTCCGGCGTGGAGGTCGACCTGAGCGTCACCGACGACGCGGTGGAGATCACGGCCACCGTGAAGACCACGGACCGCACCGGCGTCGAGATGGAGGCCCTGACCGCGGTCTCCGTCGCCGCGCTCACCGTGATCGACATGGTCAAGGCGGTCGACAAGGCGGCGGTCATCACGGACGTACGGGTCGAGTCGAAGTCCGGCGGCAAGTCCGGCGACTACCGGCGCACCGAGGCGGACGGAGCGGACGCATGACCGCGCCCGACGCGGTGGCCCCCGGCGGGCCGGACCGGAACGCGGCGTCCGGAACCGGGCAGTCCGGTGACGCCCGGCAGGCCGAGCCTCCGCTCGGCGGCGCACTGACCGCGCCGTACGCCGCTCTCGTCGTCACCGCCTCCAACCGGGCCTCGGCCGGCGTCTACGCCGACAAGGGCGGCCCCCTGATCTCCGAGGCGCTCACGCAGCTCGGCTTCGCCGTCGACGGCCCGCAGGTCGTGCCCGACGGCGACCCCGTCGAACAGGCCCTGCGCGCCGGAGCGGCCGCCGGCTACGACGTCATCGTCACGACCGGCGGTACGGGCATCTCGCCCACCGACCGCACCCCCGAGGCCACCCGCCGCGTCCTGGACCACGAGATCCCCGGCATCCCGGAGGCGATCCGCGCCGAGGGCCGCGACAAGGTCCCCACCGCCGCGCTCTCCAGGGGCCTCGCGGGCGTCGCGGGCCGCACCCTCATCGTGAACCTGCCGGGCTCCACCGGCGGAGTGCGCGACGGACTCGCCGTCCTCGCCCGTCTCCTGGTGCACGCCGTCGACCAGGTGCGCGGCGGCGATCACCCCCGACCGGGGAGCCCGAGCTGAACGTCTCGACCTGGCCGGTGGTCCTCAGAGACGGCGAGATCGTGCTCCGGCCGATCAAACTGCGCGACCAGCGCATGTGGCGCGAGGTCAACCGGCGCAACCGCGACTGGCTGCGCCCCTGGGAGGCGACCGTGCCGCCGCCCGCCCCGGGCGGACCGGTGGGCCAGCGCCCCACGTACCGTCAGATGATCCGTCACCTGCGCGCCGAGGCCAACGCGGGCCGGATGCTGCCCTTCGCCATCGAGTACGACGGCCGGCTGGTCGGTCAGCTGACGGTCGCCGGGATCACCTGGGGCTCGATGTGCTCGGGCCATGTCGGCTACTGGGTCGACCAGGAGGTGGCCGGCCGGGGAGTGATGCCGACCGCGGTCGCGCTCGCCGTCGACCACTGCTTCCGCACGGTCGGACTGCACCGCATCGAGGTGTGCATTCGGCCGGAGAACAAGCCCAGCAGAAGGGTCGTGGAGAAACTGGGATTCCGTGAGGAAGGCCTGCGCCCGCGCTATCTCCACATCGACGGAGCCTGGCGGGACCACCTCATCTATGCGCTCACCGCGGAGGAAGTGCCCGACGGACTGCTCCGACGCTGGCACCGGTCACGGCCCGGAACGCCACGGGAAATAAAATAAATGTTCGATATTGATCGGCAGTTGACCGATGTCGAACGCACAAACACCCGTGGCTGATCTGAACAATCACAAAAAAAGTCCGTGATATCAGCCGGATCGTGCGACACACCGGGCCAATTGGCGGATGCCCCCGTGCAAACCCCTCTACGGTGTGAGGCGTGAGCAGCAGCGGCCTCATCTACGCAGTCATCGTCGGGGCCTGGGCCGCCTACTTGGTACCGATGTGGCTCCGCAGGCAGGACGAGCTCAACGAAGCCCGTCCGACGGAACGCTTCAGCACCGCCATCCGGCTGCTGTCCGGACGGGCGGCGATGGAGCGCCGGTACGCCAAGGACCTGCGGGAGCGCATCGGCGAGGAGGCGGAGCCCGACGCGGACCCGGACGTCGACACGGACCGAATGGATTCCGTGGACGTCCGGGCCTTCGCCGCGCCCGACGCGCACACCGAAGCCCGGGTGCACGACCCGGCGCGCGCGCGGGAGCGCACCCCCGAGGGGCGCCCCGAACCGGCAAAGGCACAGGCGCGGGCACAGGCAAAGCCCCGGACCAAGGCACCGGCTTCCGCACGGCGCGCACGCCAGCGCCCCGGCGGAACGGACGCCGAGCGCGTCCGGCGGGCCCAGCGCCTTCAGGTCCTCGCGCGCCGTCGGCGCACCACCGTCGTCCTCTTCCTGGCCTTCACCCTCGGTGCGGTCGTCGCGGCGGTCGGCGGCCTCCACTTCCTCTGGGCGCCCGCGGTCCCGGCCGTGCTGCTGAGCACGTACATCGTGCATCTGCGGGCCCAGGAGCGGCGCCGGTTCGCCTTCACCATGGACCGGCGCCGGGCCGAGGTGGCGGCGCAGCATCTGCGCGAGAGCCGCACCCGCAGGCACCAGCCGGCCGCGGCGGCCCCCGCCGAGCCCGACGAGGAGCCCGAAGCACGCCGCCCCGAGCCGGAGCCCGCGCCCGCGGTCTCCCCGCAGGAGGCCGGCCGCCGCGCCCTGGTCGAGCAGACGGACCACGCGGAATGGGTCGACCAGCAGCGCGAGCGTGGCCGGGCCCAGGGCGACAGCTGGGAGCCGGTCCCGGTCCCGCTGCCCACCTACGTCACCGCCCCGGTCGCCCCGCGCGCCACGGGCGGCGTCGAGGTCGGCAACCCGGAGACCTGGAGCGCGGCCCGCTCCAGCGCCGCCGAGCCCACCGGCACCTCGCACCCCGTCGCGCCCCCGGTCGACCCGGCACCACGCCAGCGCACCAGCCAGTCCCGCCGCAGCCGTGACCGGGGCCGGACCCCGCTCTTCGACCAGTACGAGGACGGGGAGCGCCCCAGAGCCGCCAATGAGTGAGCCCGGGCCCGCCGCGCCGCCGCCTCGGCTGACCAGCACGGACCGGATTTCCGAGCACCCCGTTCGGGGTGCTAGAGTTTCACTCGTTGCAAGGGCCTGTGGCGCAGTCTGGTAGCGCACCTCGTTCGCATCGAGGGGGTCTGGGGTTCAAATCCCCACAGGTCCACCGCACACACGGAGATCCCGTCCGATCGAAAGATCGGGCGGGATCTCTGTCGTTCCCGGGGCTTGGTCGTTGCTCGGTGGGAGGCCCGGCTGCGGGAGGCGGCAGATCCCTCCGGCCGGAGGGCGGCCGGGCGGGCCGCGAAAGCTGCGAAAGCAGCGAAAGCTGTGAAAGGACTCCGTACATGACCGAGATCGTCCCCGTGGGCGGCCCCGAACTGA
>NZ_JBEZLL010000040.1:0-73654 GCF_040652135.1 Streptomyces sp. NPDC048295 | reverse complement strand
GCCTTCACCTGGCCGTCCCGCGCGGCGATCACTTCCTCCAGCCGCGCGATCACCACCTGGATGTTGCCCTGCGCGTCCGAGGACGCACCCGTGTCATAAGCCCGACGGTCACTGTCACCAGCCATCAGAAACCAACCCCCGTTTGTTACCGGCCGCCGAAGCGCGCCGCATCGAAATTCGCCGCGGACATCTGCTGCCGCGCGTTGTCACCCTGCTCCTGGTCACCCGAACCGAACGCCTGCTCCATCCCCGACTGACCACCGAGAAGAGCCGAAAGCGAACCGTTCAACGCCGCCGTGATCTCGTCCGACCGCCCCTTGAACGAATCGAACGCCACACGCCCCGCACCGTGGAACTTCCCCTCCAACGGCGCCGCCGCCTGAACCAACTGACGGATCAACGTACCCAGATCATCACTCGACCCACGCGACTTCGACGACAGACTCGTCAGAACCTGCGCCCCCATGTCGAACTTCATACAGTCCCCCTGTCCAGCCCGAGCAAGCAAATGTACTGCCCATGCCTATCAACTCCCCGGGCACTGAGGCAATTGGGGCCTGTGGTGCTGTTGAGAGGCTGTGACAGAACCACCGGTACTCCGGCACGGGCAAGGAGAGCCGGACACGGAGCACCTGCCCCGGTGCGGTGTGCGCACGATCACAGGCCGCCGCTGTTCGGTCGCCGCCGGACGTATCCGGTCCCACCGGGGCGCCGGTTGCTCACGCTCTGAGACAGAATGCCGTTTGGCACAAGCCGTGTCGCCGCCGGCCACTATTCACACCGCGCCTGCTGCACAGCTGTTTCACGTCCGCACCGTGTGTGCGGACCGCGCGACGACTCATGGAGTGCAGATTGATTACGACGTTCCGCTCCCGTATCACCGCCCGGATCGGGCGTACCTATCTGTCCAGGATCCAGAAGTACGGGATCGGCTCCTCGACGGTCCGGCTGCTCCCCGACGACCTGCTGATGATGCTGCGCAGGGACGGGCTCGACCCGGTGGAGAAACTGGCCAGGACCCGGGCGAAGCAGCCGGTGCACAAGGTCTCGCTGCCCTTCGGCATGGACGCCTGGGTGGTCAGCGGCTACGAGGAGTCGAAGGCCGTCCTCGGCTCGGCCGACGGATTCAGCACCGACTTCGCCCACCTCGCGACGAACGCCGGAGTGGCCGCCGAGCAGAGCCCCGGCGGGCTCGGGTTCAACGATCCTCCCGTGCACACCCGGCTGCGCCGCATCCTGACCCCGGAGTTCACGATGCGCCGGCTGCGGCGCCTGACCCCCAGGATCGACGCCATCGTCGAGGAACGCCTCGACGCGATGGCGGCCGCCCGGGGCCCGGTCGACCTGGTGCAGGAGTTCGCGCTGCCGATCCCCTCCCTCACGATCTGTGAGCTGCTCGGGGTGCCGTACGAGGACCGGGACGACTTCCAGCAGCTCGCCATGGACCGCTTCGACCTCTTCGCGGGAACGACCGCGCCCTTCGGTGCGATGTCGGAGTCGCTGGAGTACTTCAGGGGCGTCGTCAGGGCGCAGCGCCGGAAGCCGGGCGACGGCCTGCTCGGCATGATCGTGCGGGAGCACGGCGACGACGTCGACGACGAGGAACTCGCGGGCCTCGCCGACGGTGTGCTCACCGGCGGGTTCGAGACGACCGCCAGCACGATCGCCCTCGGCTCCCTCGTACTGCTGCAGAACGCGGACGTCCTGGAGCGAATACGCGAGGACGACGCCATGACCGCCCCCTTCGTCGAGGAGGTGCTGCGCTACCTCTCGGCGGTGCAGATCGCCTTCCCCCGGTTCGCCCGCCGCGACATCGAGATAGGCGGCGTGGTCATCCCGCAGGGCGACATGGTGCTCTGCTCGCTGAGCGCCGCCAACCGCGATGCCGCGTACGTCACGGACGACGGACGCTTCGACCCGCACCGCACCCCGTCGGGCGGCCACCTCGCCTTCGGCCACGGCATCCACCGCTGCGTCGGCGCCGAACTGGCCCGCATGGAGCTGCGTACCGCCTACCCGGCCCTGGTCCGGCGGTTCCCCGGGATGCGGCTCGCCGTCCCGCCCCAGGACCTGGCCTTCCGCAAGCTGTCCATCGTCTACGGCATCGAGTCGTTGCCGGTGCACCTGCGCTGAGACGCCCGTGCCGGATCGCACCGGATCGCGCCGCGGGGCCGGGGTCTGTCCGGTCGGCGCCGTGGCGACCGGGGATCAGTGGCTGCCGGTGAGCCGGCCGCTGAGGGCCCCGTGGATCTCGGCGCTCGGCTCGTTCAGACCGGTGATCTCGACGGTCTTGCCGCGCTGTGCGTACTTGGCGGTGACGGTGTCCAGCGCGGCGACGGACGAGGCGTCCCAGATGTGGGCGGCGGAGAGGTCGATGAGGATCCGGTCGGGGTCGGCGGCGTAGTCGAAGCGGGTGACCAGGTCGTTGGCGGAGGCGAAGAAGAGTTCGCCGGTGACGGAGTAGACGACCCGGCCGCCCCCGGGGTCGGTGACCGCCGTGACGTCGGCCAGACGGGCGACCCGTCTGGCGAAGATGATCATGGCGACGACCGTGCCGGCGACGACGCCGACGGCCAGGTTGTGGGTGACGACCACACAGACCACGGTCAGAACCATGACGAGGGTCTCCCCGGCGGGCATCCGCCTCAGGGTCTTCGGCGCGACGGAGTGCCAGTCGAAGGCCGCGACGGACACCATCACCATGACGGCGACGAGGGCGGCCATGGGGATGCGGGAGACGACGGGCCCGAAGACGATGCACAGGACCATCAGGAAGACGCCCGCGAGGAAGGTCGACAGGCGGGTGCGGGCGCCCGACACCCGTACGTTGATCATCGTCTGGCCGATCACGGCGCAGCCGCCCATGCCGCCGAAGAAGCCGGTGACGATGTTGGCGATGCCCTGGCCGACGGACTCGCGGGTCCTGCCGGAGCGGGTGTCGGTGATGTCGTCGACCAGCTTGGCGGTCATCAGGGACTCCATCAGGCCCACCAGCGCCATGGCGAGCGCGTACGGCGCCACGGTCGTCAGCGTGTCCGTCGTGAACGGCACGTCGGGCAGTCCGGGCACCGGCAGCGCGGACGGCAGATCACCCCGGTCGCCCACGGTCGGGACGGCGATCCCGGCCGCGACGGTGACGGCGGTGAGGACGACGATGGAGACCAGCGGTGCCGGGACCGCCCGGGTCACCGCGGGGAAGAACACCATCAGCGCGATCCCGGCGGCGACCAGCGGGTAGACGGGCCAGGGCACGTCGTGCAGCTCGGGGACCTGGGCCATGAAGACCAGCAGCGCGAGCGAGTTGACGAAGCCGACCGTCACGCCGCGCGGCACGAACCGCAGCAGTTTCGCGACGCCCAGGGCGCCCAGGACGATCTGGAACACGCCGCCCAGGACGACCGCGGCGATCAGGTGGCCGAACCCGTGCTGGCGGTTGAGGGGCGCGAGCACCAGGGCGACCGCGCCGGTGGCGGCGGAGATCATCGCCGGGCGCCCGCCGACGACGGAGATGACCACCGCCATGGTGAACGAGGTGAACAGGCCGATCGCCGGATCGACTCCGACGATGACCGAGAACGAGATCGCCTCCGGGATCAGTGCCAGCCCGACCACGAGACCGGCCAGCGCCTCGGTGCGGAACACCTTCGGGGACAGCCAGGAGGGACGGAACCCGCGCGGCCGCGCGGCCGGGGAGAGTACGGAGGGGGACAAGAACGGGAAACCTGTCGTGCGGGAGGGAACGTGCGGTGGGACGGGGGCGGCCCGGGGCGCTCCCTCGGTGCCTGCTCGCTCAGCACTCGATGATGTTCACCGCGAGCCCGCCCCGCGCGGTCTCCTTGTACTTCACGCTCATGTCCGCGCCCGTCTCCTTCATGGTCTTGATGACCTTGTCGAGGGAGACCTTGTGGCTGCCGTCGCCGCGCAGCGCCATCTTCGCCGCCGTGACGGCCTTGACCGCGGCCATGCCGTTGCGCTCGATGCACGGGATCTGGACGAGACCGCCGACGGGGTCGCAGGTCAGGCCCAGGTTGTGCTCCATGCCGATCTCGGCGGCGTTCTCGACCTGCTCGGGGGTGCCGCCGAGGACCTCGGCGAGGGCGCCCGCGGCCATGGAGCAGGCGGAGCCGACCTCGCCCTGGCAGCCGACCTCGGCGCCGGAGATGGAGGCGTTCTCCTTGAAGAGCATGCCGATGGCCCCGGCCGCGAGGAGGAAGCGGACGACGCCGTCCTCCTTCTCCTCCTCGGTGGCCCCGCCGGCCGCGAAGTTCATGTAGTAGTGCAGCACCGCCGGGATGATGCCCGCGGCGCCGTTGGTGGGCGCGGTGACGACCCGGCCGCCCGCCGCGTTCTCCTCGTTGACCGCCATCGCGTAGAGGGTGATCCACTCCATCGCGTGGGCCTGCGGGTCGCCCTCGGCGCGCAGCTGGCGGGCGGTGGTCGCGGCGCGGCGGCGGACCTTGAGGCCGCCGGGCAGGATGCCCTCGCGGGACATGCCGCGCGAGACGCAGGCCTGCATGACCCGCCAGATGTCCAGCAGGCCCGAGCGGATCTCGTCCTCGGTGCGCCAGGCCCGCTCGTTCTCCAGCATCAGCGAGGAGATGGACAGGCCGGTGTCCCGGGAGAGCCGCAGCAGCTCGTCGCCGGTGCGGAAGGGGTGCTTCAGCACGGTGTCGTCGAGCACGATCCGGTCCTCGCCCACCGCGTCCTCGTCGACGACGAAGCCGCCGCCGACCGAGTAGTAGGTCTTCTCCAGGAGCAGGGCGCCCTCGCGGTCGAAGGCGAAGACCGTCATGCCGTTCGCGTGGTACGGGAGAGTTTTGCGCCGGTGCAGGATCAGCTGCTCGTCGGCGTCGAAGTCGATCTCGTGCATGCCGAGGAGGTTGATCCGGCCCGTGGCGCGGATCTGTTCCACCCGCTCGTCGGCGGACTCCACGTCGACGGTGCGCGGCGACTCGCCCTCCAGGCCGAGCAGGACGGCCTTGGGGGTGCCGTGGCCGTGGCCGGTCGCACCGAGCGAGCCGTACAGCTCGGCGCGTATCGAGGCGGTGTGGGCGATCAGGCCCTCGTTCTTCAGCCGGCGCGCGAACATACGGGCGGCGCGCATCGGGCCGACCGTATGGGAGCTGGACGGGCCGATGCCGATCGAGAACAGGTCGAAGACCGAGATGGCCACGGGTGACTCCTCAAGGGTTGGTAGACATCGTCGTCTGCCGGGTGGTGCGGTACGGGCCGGGCCGGGAGGCCCGAAGAGCGCGGGGCATGGGACGGGGCACCGCGCTCACTGTTCAGTGTGCGCGGTGCCCCGCCCCAACGTGTTGCCGGAATCTGTCCGGACTACTTCAGGCCGGGGTACAGCGGGAACTTCTCGGCCAGCGCGACGACGCGGGCCTTCAGGGCGTCCGCGTCGTAGGACGGCTTGAGCGCGGCGGCGATGATCTCCGCGACCTCGGTGAAGTCCTCGGTCCGGAAACCGCGGGTCGCCAGGGCGGGCGTACCGATGCGCAGACCGGAGGTGACCATCGGCGGACGCGGGTCGTTCGGGATGGCGTTCCGGTTGACCGTGATGCCCAGCTCGTGCAGCCGGTCCTCGGCCTGCTGGCCGTCCAGCTCGGAGTTGCGCAGGTCGACGAGGACCAGGTGGACGTCCGTACCGCCGGACAGCACGGAGACACCGACCTCGGTGACGTCCGGCTGGACCAGGCGCTCGGCGAGGATGCGGGCGCCGTCCAGGGTGCGCTGCTGGCGCTCCTTGAACTCCTCGGTCGCCGCGACCTTGAACGAGACCGCCTTGGCCGCGATCACGTGCTCCAGCGGGCCGCCCTGCTGGCCCGGGAAGACCGCGGAGTTGATCTTCTTGGCGAGCTCCTGCGTCGACAGGATGACGCCACCGCGCGGACCGCCGAGGGTCTTGTGCGTGGTGGTCGTGACGACATGGGCGTGCGGCACCGGGTTGGGGTGCAGGCCCGCGGCCACCAGGCCCGCGAAGTGCGCCATGTCGACCATCAGGTACGCGCCGACCTCGTCCGCGATGCGGCGGAAGGCGGCGAAGTCCAGCTGACGCGGGTACGCGGACCAGCCGGCGACGATCAGCTTCGGCTTGGACTCCTTGGCCAGACGCTCGACCTCGGCCATGTCCACGACGCCGGTCTCGTCGACGTGGTACGGGACCACGTTGTAGAGCTTGCCGGAGAAGTTGATCTTCATGCCGTGGGTCAGGTGACCGCCGTGGGCCAGGTTCAGGCCCATGATCGTGTCGCCCGGCTTGAGCAGCGCGAACATCGCGGCGGCGTTGGCCTGCGCACCGGAGTGCGGCTGGACGTTCGCGGCCTCGGCGCCGAACAGCGCCTTGATGCGGTCGATGGCGATCTGCTCGACGACGTCGACGTGCTCGCAGCCGCCGTAGTAGCGGCGGCCGGGGTAGCCCTCGGCGTACTTGTTGGTCAGGACGGAGCCCTGGGCCTCCATGACCGCGACCGGAGCGAAGTTCTCCGAGGCGATCATTTCGAGGGTGGACTGCTGGCGGTGGAGCTCGGCGTCGACAGCGGCGGCGACGTCCGGGTCCAGCTCATGGAGGGAGGAGTTGAGAAGCGACATCAGGTGGTCCCTTGGGGTCTTTAGTTGCCGGAGAACTCGGTGTACTCGTCGGCGGAGAGCAGGTCCACCGGCTCCTCCGCGACGCGTACCTTGAACAGCCAGCCGCCTTCGAAGGGAGCGGAGTTCACCAGCGACGGGTCGTCCACGACGTCCTGGTTCGCCTCGGTGATCTCGCCGGTCACCGGGGAGTACAGGTCGCTCACCGACTTGGTCGACTCCAGCTCGCCACAGGTCTCGCCCGCGGTCACCGTGTCACCGACCTCGGGGAGCTGGGCGTAGACGACGTCGCCGAGGGCGTTGGCCGCGTACTCGGTGATACCGATCGTGGCCACACCGTCCTCGACGGCCGACAGCCACTCGTGCTCCTTGCTGTAACGCAGCTGCTGGGGGTTGCTCATGACCTGAATTCTCCTGTACGCGGGGGAGTGCTGATGAACGGTGGTCTTACGGTGTGAGACGCGACTGCGTCACTTCTGGCGCTTGTAGAACGGCAGCGCCACGACCTCGTACGGCTCGTGGCTGCCCCGGATGTCCACTCCGACGCCCTCGGTACCGGGCGTGGCGTGCGCCGCGTCGACGTACGCCATGGCGATCGGCTTGCCCAGGGTGGGCGAGGGGGCGCCCGAGGTGACCTCGCCGATGACCTCGCCGGCGGCGACGACCGGGAAGCCGGCGCGCGGCACCCGGCGGCCCTCGGCGACGAGCCCGACCAGCTTGCGCGGCGGTGCGGTCTCGGCGCGCCCGGCGGCGGCCTCAAGGGCCTTGCGGCCGACGAAGTCGCCCTCCTTCTCGAACTTCACGACCCGGCCGAGACCGGCGTCGAACGGGGTCAGCGCCGTGGTCAGCTCGTGCCCGTACAGCGGCATGCCCGCCTCCAGGCGCAGCGTGTCGCGGCAGGAGAGCCCGCACGGGATCAGGCCGCGGGAGGCGCCCGCCTCGGTCAGCGCCTTCCAGAGCTGCTCGGCGTGGACGGGGGCGACGAACAGCTCGAAGCCGTCCTCGCCGGTGTAGCCGGTACGGGCGATCAGCGCGGGGACACCGGCGACGGTGCCGGGCAGACCGGCGTAGTACTTCAGGCCGTCCAGGTCGGCGTCGGTGACGGCGGCCAGGATCGCGGGGGACTCCGGGCCCTGGACGGCGAGCAGCGCGTACGCGTCGCGGTCGTCGCGCACCTCGGCGTCGAAGCCCTCGGCCCGCGCCGTCAGCGCGTCCAGCACGATCTGGGCGTTGCCGGCGTTGGCGACCACCATGTACTCGGTCTCGCCCAGCCGGTAGACGATCAGGTCGTCCAGGATGCCGCCGTCCTCGGCGCAGATCATCGTGTAGCGGGCGCGGCCCACGGCGACCGTGCCGATGTTGCCGACCAGCGCGAAGTTCAGGAAGGCCGCGGCCCCGGGACCGGTGACGGTGATCTCGCCCATGTGCGACAGGTCGAAGAGACCGGCCCGGGTGCGCACCGCGTTGTGCTCGTCGCGCTCGCTGGCGTACCGCAGGGGCATGTCCCAGCCCGCGAAGTCGGTCATGGTCGCGCCCAGCGAACGGTGTAGGGCATCGAGGGCGGTGAGGCGTGGGGCGGTGCTCATGGATATGACTCCCGGGGCATGACGACGAGGACGATCCCTCCCCATCTGTCATCGGAACCTGAGAGGTTCGCCGAGAGCCCCGGAGGGGTTCGGCTTGCACCTTGGGTGGAGCCGCGAAGCGGCCCGCTTTTCAGATCTGCCTCATCCACGCGGTACGGGGCCTGAGAGATTCAAGGGAGGAACTTGCTCCTTCGGCGCCCGGCACACGAAGTGACCGGAACTCTCCCGCGCGGATTCAAGCGGCCTTTATGCAGTTGGCCGGGTCATCATCGCACGCATCGCGCCGGAGTGGAGCCCCGGTCCCCCGTGGGAAATCAACGGCGTGGACGGTTGTGCCGCATTACCTTTTCTTTACACTTCAGGGGCATACGTGGGGTGAGCCGACAGGGGGAGGGCGATGACGTTGCAGCGGTACGCGACGACGGCAGGGGTCGCGCACGGCGCGATGCCCGCACAACCGGGGGTCCCGGCGCGGGAGGCGTCCGGCGTGCACGCGCCCGTGGTGCGGGATCTGCGGGAGCGGTCCGGGCGCAGCCCGAGCGGCCTGCGCTTCGCACCGGGCGACGTGGTGGTGGTCTCCGGGCTGCCCGGCAGCGGGAAGTCGACGCTCATCAGGCGGGCGGTGACGACGGCGCACGCCGTCGACTCCCAGGACACCCGTGACCGCTGGGCGCGGATCATGCCCCGCTTACTTCCGTACGCCCTCTACCGCCCGCTCGTCCGCGCCGCCCACTACTGGGGGCTGTGGCGGGTGCTGCGCTCCGGGGAGTCCGTCGTCGTCCACGACTGCGGGACGCAGGCGTGGGTCCGCGGCTGGCTGGCCCGTGACGCCCGGCGCCGGGGCCGGGTCCTGCATCTCGTCCTGCTCGACGTCACACCGCAGACCGCCAGGGAAGGCCAGCGCGAGCGCGGACGGGGCGTATCGGGATACGCCTTCGCCCGGCATCGCAGAGCCGTGGGCAGGCTGCTGCGGGCGGCCGAGACGGGCCTGCTGCCGCACGGCTGCGCTTCGGCGGTGCTCCTGGACCGGGAGGCGGCGGGACGGGTCGGCCGGATCGCCTTCACGGACCGCAGGCCCGGGGCCGGGCGTTAATCTTCTGCCGGAAAGCGTGGGCGACGAGGGGGAGCAGTGGACATCCCGGCACAGGTCCGGTCCCATCCGCAGGGCGGATGGCCGGCCAATGAGCTCGAAGAGGTACTGACGGCCTCGGTGGGCGTCCCGGAGGCGGGCGGACGGCTCGTCGAGGTGCTCGGACGCAGCCAGGTCTGGGTGCCCCTGCCCAACGGCGGCGGACCCGACTCGGCGGACCTGGACCTGCCGACGCTGGAGATCGAGGGCGCCGCGTACGTCCCCGTGTTCAGCTCCGAGCAGCAGTTCCTCGCCTGCGTCGGCACCCAGCTGTCCTTCACCGTCGCGCCCGCCCGTGACTTCGCCCGCGGCCTGCCCCCGCAGCTCGGCATCGCCGTGAACCCCGGCGGCGCGGTCGGGATGCCGCTGCCGCCCCCCGCCGTGGCCGAACTCTGCCGGGCCGGACGTACCCCGCTGGACGGCCCGGACGGCGGCGGCAGGGTCCGGCTGTACGAACCGGACTGGAAGGAGGAGCCCGTCGACTTCCTCGCCGCGGCGGCCGGCGAGTTCGAGGAGAGCGGTGTCGTGCTCTCCGCCCGGCGGGCGCTGGCCAGCATCGAGGGCGGCGACCCCGTCCTCTTCGTCGGCGTCGAGTTCTCCACCTGGGACGGCGCGGGGCGCAACGCCCCGATGGACGCCCTCGGCCGTGCCCTGGGACGGGCCGAGGTACCCTGGCCGGTCAACCTCGTCCTGCTCGATGTGGCACAGGACCCGGTCGGCGACTGGATGCGGGACAAGGTCCAGCCGTTCTACCAGCGGGCGGGCCGGTAGCCCCGGCGCTGCGCCCACCGGTGGGGAACACCGCTTCGCCCCATGGCGTCAAGTCGGTGTCAGGACCGGCGCATAAGCTGGTTTGATGGCTGGTGCCTCGGCATCATGCCGCACCCGTGTGCCCGGGAGCGGCCGGCCGACACAGTGGATCGAAGAGGGGCGGGACCAGGTGAGTGCGTCAGGCACCGCGGCGGCCGGGCAGGTCGAGCACATGCTGCGCCAAGTGACGCCCGGGCGCTACGACGCGTACGAGGCACTGCTGACGGCCCTCGCGAACGGCCGGATCTGGATGCTCCTCTGGCACGGCCAGGCTGGCTCGCCCGACGCCCAGTACGGGAACATGGAGGTCGACGGCCTCGGCTACGCCCCCTGTGTGACCTCCGCCCAGGAGCTCTCCGCCAGCGGCTGGAACCGCGCCCATGAACTGGTCGGCGGCCTGGACATCGCCCGCGCCCTCTTCCCCGACCGCTGGGGGATCTGGCTCAACCCGCACGCCCCGGGCGGCGGCGTGGGCATTCCCTGGCTGGATCTGCGCCGGATCGCCACCGGGCTAGACCGGATGCCCGCGGGCCCGCTCCGGCTCACCGAGCCGGCCATCGAGATCCCTCAGTTCTACGCCCTGCTCGCGCAGAACGCCCACCACACCCCCGCGATCCGCTCGCTGCGCCGCGCGTGGGTGCAGCCCGCGCTCGGGGTCCCCTACCTCGCCATCGGCCTCGACCTCTACGACACGAGCCCGCCCTCGGTGGACGCGGCGCGCGCGATGATGCAGCAGTCGATCTCCGCCGTCCCGGACGGGCTGCCCGTCTCCACCGTCGCCATGTCCGACGAGTACGACCCGGTCGCGATGTGGCTGCGCGCCAACGCCCGCCCGTTCTACGACCGCGAGGCGCACGCCCCGGTGGCCCCCGCCGCCGGCTACGGCTACCCGCCGCAGGGCACGTACTGACCCTTCCGGGCCTCCCGGCCCGGGGTCCGGAATGCGCGTTTACGTACCCGACTCCCGTAACGCGACCGTAAGACACCAACTGCCCGCATGTGGCCGCACGTTCATCCGCCCGGTGTCTCAACCCGCCTCTCATGTCCGAGATTTCCGGGCTGGGCACATCTGGTGGGGAAAGCGCAGCGAATCTGTGCTCCTGTCCCTCTTCCGCCTCAACTGACCTGTGTTCGGGGGGCGTTCACATCCGTCCGGATAACGGAACACCCCGGGCCGCATCACGGTTAGGCATCCATTCGCCTGTCGGTCTGGCTACCTGTAGTGACGGCAATGAAGACTCCCGCAGCAAGGGCGTGTCGCCGCCTCTGTGTACGACTGACTGATCGCGCCGCCACAGCGGCCAGTTCGGCCCGGCCACCGCCGGTTGAGAGGGGTCCTTGCCACGATGACGGCACCACTGCACGAGCCGACCACGGAAGCGGATCCGGTCGCGGCCGACGGTCCCGCAGTCGACTCCGGGGTGAAGAAGGTCGAGGGACGGTCTCTCAAGCAGATCGCCTGGAATCGCCTGAAGCAGGACAGAGTCGCTCTGACGGGTGGCATCGTTGTCCTCGTCCTGGCCGTGGTGGCGATCTTCGCGCCCCTCATCGTCGGACTGCTGGGACACCCTCCCAACGAGTTCCACCAGGACATGCTCGACCCGCTGACCAATCTCCCCACCGGCGACCTCGGCGGCGTGAGCGGCGACTACCTCTTCGGCGTCGAGCCCAACAAGGGGCGCGACGTCTTCAGCCGGATCGTCTACGGCGCCCGGATCTCGCTGCTCGTGGCGTTCCTGGCGGCCGTGGTCGCCGTGGCCCTCGGCACCCTCTTCGGGATCATCGCCGGCTACTTCGGCGGCTGGGTGGACGCGCTGATCAGCCGGATCATGGACGTGCTGCTGTCCTTCCCGCAGCTCCTCTTCATCATCTCCCTGGTCTCGGTCCTCCCCGACGATCTGCTCGGACTGACCGGCAGCGGCGTACGCATCGCCGTACTGGTCGCCGTCATCGGCTTCTTCGGCTGGCCGTACGTGGGACGCATCGTCCGCGGGCAGACCCTCTCGATGCGCGAGCGCGAGTACGTGGAGGCCGCGCGCAGCCTCGGCGGCGGACGGACACACATCCTCTTCCGCGAACTGCTGCCCAACCTGGTGGCGCCGATCACCGTCTACGCGACGCTCATGATCCCCACCAACATCCTCACCGAAGCGGCCCTGAGCTTCCTCGGTGCCGGCGTCCGGCCGCCCACCGCCTCCTGGGGCGGGATGCTGCGGGACGCGCTGGAAACGTACGAGCACGACCCGATGTTCATGGTCTTCCCCGGCGTGACGATCTTCATCACCGTGCTGGCCTTCAACCTCTTCGGGGACGGGCTGCGCGATGCCCTGGACCCCAAGGGGACCCGATAACCCACGACTTGCCCCTGCCGCATCGTCAGGTGGCTTTTCCCATGGTTCTCCGGCAAGCAACGGCCTGGGACCGCGATCTCGGAGGTTGCGAGAAAATGTCCACAGTTACCTCGAAACGACGGCTCACCGCTGGTGCGGCCCTCGTGGTCGCGGCGCTGATGACCACCTCGGCGTGCGGCGGCGGCGACGACAACGAGGGCGGCGGCAAGTCGAAGGCCGCAGGCTTCAACGCGGCGTTCAACAAGGTCGCCAACCCGTCCACCAAAACGGGCGGAACGCTGAAGATGGTCGGGAAGCAGGACCTCGACTCCGCCGACCCCCAGCGTGCCTACTACGGCATGGCCTGGGACTTCATGCGCTTCTACACCCGCCAGCTGGTCACGTACGACACCAAGCCGGGCGCGGGCTCCACCAAGCTGGTCGGCGACCTGGCCACCGGCCCCGGTGAGATCACGGACGGCGGCAAGACCTACACGTACAAGCTGCGTGATGGTCTGACCTGGGAGGACGGCTCCAAGCTGACCTCCAAGGACGTCAAGTACGGCATCGAGCGCATCTGGGCGACGGACACCATCACCGGTGGCCCGCAGTACCTGAAGCAGACGCTGGACCCCAAGAGCGAGTACAAGGGCCCCTACAAAGACAAGGCCGCGGACAAGCTCGGTCTCAAGGCGATCGAGACGCCCGACGACAACACCATCGTCTTCAAGCTGCCCAAGCCCAACGGTGACTTCGAGCAGTTCCTCGCCATGCCGTCCGGTTCGCCCGTGAAGGCGGACAAGGACAACGGCGCGAAGTACACCCAGCGCCCGTTCTCCTCCGGCCCGTACAAGTTCGAGGAGTACAAGCCGGGCAAGAGCATCGTGCTCGTGCGCAACGACAAGTGGCAGAAGGCCTCCGACCCGGTGCGCCCCGCGCTCCCGGACAAGATCACCGTGACGATCTCCGCCAACCTGGAGGAGAACGACAAGAAGCTGATGGAGGGCGACTACGACGTCGACCTCAACGGCACCGGCATGACCCAGTCCGGCCGCGTCACCGCCGTCCAGGACCACAAGGCCAGCGTCGACAACATGCAGACGTCCTTCGTCCGCTACGTCGCGCTCGTCCACACGGCGAAGCCGCTGGACGACGTCCACTGCCGCAAGGCCGTGTTCTACGCCACCGACTTCGCCGGTCTCCAGCAGACCCGCGGTGGCGAGATCGCCGGTGGCGCGATCGCCAACAGCACCCTGCCGGTCTCCATCAAGGGTCACAGCGACTACGACCCGTACGGCGTCCTCGCCCGCAAGGGCAAGCCGGACCTGGCCAAGGCCAAGGACGAGCTGAAGCAGTGCGGTCACCCGACCGGTTTCTCCACCAAGCTCACCGCCCGCAACAACAACCCGGGCGAGGTCGACACCGCCGAGGCGCTCCAGGAGCAGCTCGGCAAGGTCGGCATCAAGGTCGAGGTCGACCCGCTCGACGGCGCCGAGACGTCCAGCATCACCGGCTCGCCGTCCGTCGTGAAGAAGCGCGGCTACGGCATGACGATGAGCGGCTGGGGCCCCGACTTCCCGTCCGGCCAGGGCTTCGGCCAGCCGCTGTGGGACAGCCGGTTCCTCTCGGACACCGGTAACTACAACGAGTCGCAGATCAAGGACCCGCAGGTCGACAAGCTCTTCGACGACGCGATCGCGGAGACCGACCCGGTCAAGGCCGGCGAGATCTACAAGGAGCTCGACAAGCGGATCCTCGACCAGGCCGACTGGATGCCCTTCATCTACGAGAAGAACATCACCTGGCGTGGCGACCGTCTGACGAACGCCTACATGTCCGACGCGTACAACGGCCGCTACGACTACGTCTCGCTCGGCGTCGTCAAGTAGCCGCTGTAGTCAACAGCATTTGCAGTCAACCCGGTTGACTGTTCCACCGCCGCCGAAACCCGCCAGTCCGAAGGGCAGGTGAGGGCCGGGGCGGTGGCCGGGAGCCCCCACAAGGGGTTCCCGGCCACCGCCGGGCCGCACACAGTGCTTGCTTATCTCATCCGGCGCCTGTTCGCCGTAGTCATCATGGTGCTCGTCGTACTGCTCGCGACGTTCGTCATCTTCTTCATGCTGCCCAAGTGGGCGGGTCAGGACGTCGCAGTCCTCTTCGCCGGCAAGGCCACGGGTGTCGAGCAGCTCCAGGGCATCCGGATCAAACTGGGTCTCGACGACCCCCTCCTCGTCCAGTTCTGGGACTTCGTCAAGGGCATCCCGATGGGGCGCGACTACGCGAACGGTGCCGATGTCACCCACTGCGCGGCGCCCTGCTTCGGCTACTCCTTCCGCACGGAGGTCCCCGTCTGGACCACGCTCAAGGACGCGCTGCCCGTCACCGGCGCGCTCGCCGCGGGCGCCTGCGTCCTGTGGCTCCTCGGCGGCGTCGCCACCGGTGTGGTCTCCGCGCTGCGGCGCGGCAGCATCTGGGACCGCGCCGCGATGACCACCGCGCTCGCCGGTGTCTCGCTGCCGATCTTCTTCACCGGCATGGTCGCCATGGGCCTGTTCGTCCACAACTTCGGCTGGGTGAAGATCGCCGACAACCTCTCCACGGACGACGGCATCGGCACCTGGTTCCAGACCCTGATCCTGCCGTGGATCGTGCTCGCCTTCCTGAACGCGGCGATGTACGCCCGCCTCACCAGGGCCACCATGCTCGAAGTGCTCGGCGAGGACTACATCCGCACCGCCCGTTCCAAGGGGCTGGGCGAGGGCACCGTCATCACCCGGCACGCCCTGCGTTCCGCGATGACGCCGATCCTCACCGTCTTCGGCCTCGACATCGGCGTGCTCCTCGGTGGTGCCGTCCTCACCGAGTCCACGTTCAACCTGCCCGGTCTCGGGCTCGCCGCGGTCCAGGCGATCAGCAGCAAGGACCTGCCGGTGATTCTCGGCGTCACCCTGTTCGCGGCTCTCGCGATCGCCGTCGCCAACCTCGTCGTCGACATCATGTACGCCGTCATCGACCCGCGAGTGAGGCTGGGATGACCGAACTGCACAAGAGCGGTGCCGCGCTGGGCGAACCCTCCCCGGCCGGCTCGCCCGCTCCCACCGCCTTCCTCGAAGTGCGCGACCTCAAGGTGCACTTCCCGACCGACGACGGCCTGGTCAAGTCCGTCGACGGGCTCAACTTCCAGCTGGAGAAGGGCAAGACCCTCGGCATCGTCGGCGAGTCCGGCTCCGGCAAGTCGGTCACCTCGCTGGGCATCATGGGCCTGCACACCGCCGGCCAGTACGGCAAGCGCAAGGCCCGGGTCTCCGGCGAGATCTGGCTGGACGGCAAGGAGCTGCTGTCCGCCGACCCCGACGAGGTGCGCAAGCTGCGCGGCCGCGACATGGCGATGATCTTCCAGGACCCGCTGTCCGCGCTGCACCCGTACTACACGATCGGCAAGCAGATCGTGGAGGCGTACCGGGTCCACCACAGCGTCGACAAGAAGACCGCTCGCAAGCGGGCCGTCGAGATGCTCGACCGGGTCGGCATCCCGCAGCCCGACAAGCGCGTCGACAGCTACCCGCACGAGTTCTCCGGCGGCATGCGCCAGCGCGCGATGATCGCCATGTCGCTGGTCAACAACCCCGAGCTGCTGATCGCCGACGAGCCGACGACCGCGCTGGACGTGACGGTCCAGGCGCAGATCCTCGACCTGATCCGGGACCTGCAGAAGGAGTTCGGCTCCGCGGTCATCATCATCACCCACGACCTGGGCGTCGTCGCCGAGCTCGCCGACGACCTCCTGGTGATGTACGGCGGGCGCTGCGTCGAGCGCGGACCGGCCGAGAAGGTGTTCTACGAGCCCCGGCACCCCTACACCTGGGGTCTGCTGGGCTCGATGCCGCGCCTCGACCGCGACCAGACCGACCGGCTCATCCCGGTCAAGGGTTCCCCGCCGTCGCTCATCAACATCCCCTCGGGCTGCGCCTTCAACCCGCGCTGCCCGTACGCGGACGTGCCCAAGGACGACGTCACCCGCACCGTACGGCCCGAGCTCCAGGAGGTCGGCAGCCGGCACTGGGCGGCCTGCCACATGTCGCCGGAGCAGCGGGAGCGTATCTGGACCGAAGAGATTGCGCCCAAGCTGTGAGCGAGGACAAGGCCGTGACGAGCGAGGACAAGGGTGTGGACGTTCCGGCGCAGAGGTCTGCCGGGCACGGCGCGCCGGCCGGTGACACCGCCTCCCGCGAGGTGCTGCTCAAGGTGACCGGGCTGCAGAAGCACTTCCCGATCAAGAAGGGGATGCTGCAGCGCAACGCCGGTGCCGTGAAGGCCGTCGACGGGATCGACTTCGAGGTGCGCTCGGGGGAGACCCTGGGCGTCGTCGGTGAGTCCGGCTGCGGGAAGTCGACGATGGGCCGGCTGATCACCCGGCTGCTCGAACCCACCGCGGGGAAGGTCGAGTTCGAGGGCAAGGACATCACGCACCTCGGCGTGGGCGCCATGCGCCCGATGCGCCGGGACATGCAGATGATCTTCCAGGACCCGTACTCCTCGCTGAACCCGCGCCACACGATCGGCACGATCGTGGGCGCCCCCTTCAAGCTCCAGGGCGTGACGCCCGACGGCGGTGTGAAGAAGGAGGTCCAGCGGCTGCTGGAGGTCGTGGGCCTGAACCCCGAGCACTACAACCGCTACCCGCACGAGTTCTCCGGCGGTCAGCGTCAGCGCATCGGGATCGCCCGCGCGCTCGCGCTCAACCCGAAGCTGGTCGTGGCGGACGAGCCGGTGTCCGCGCTGGACGTCTCGATCCAGGCGCAGGTGGTGAACCTGCTCGACGACCTCCAGAGCGAGCTCGGCCTCACGTACGTGATCATCGCCCATGACCTCTCGGTCGTCCGGCACGTCTCGGACCGGATCGCGGTGATGTACCTCGGCAAGATCGTGGAGCTGGCCGACCGCGAGTCGCTCTACAAGGCGCCGATGCACCCGTACACCAAGGCGCTGCTCTCGGCGGTCCCGATCCCGGACCCGAAGCGCCGTTCGGCCAAGAGCGAGCGGATCCTGCTGAAGGGGGACGTGCCCTCGCCGATCTCGCCGCCCAGCGGCTGCCGTTTCCACACCCGGTGCTGGAAGGCGACGGAGGTCTGCAAGACGCAGGAGCCGCCGCTGGCCGCGCTGAAGACCGGGCACCAGGTGGCCTGCCACCACCCGGAGAACGCACCCGACCAGGTGCCGGGCGAGACGGTGACGGCGGCGGCGCGCGAGGCGATCGAGATCGTCGAGGTCCGCAAGCCCTCGGCGGACGAGCCGGAGGGTGCCGAGCCGGAGGCCGCCGGGCCCGAGGCGGACGGCGGCACCGACTCGACCGATACGCCGGAGGACAGCACGAAGGAGTAGTACCGGCACAATTGCCCGGTGCTCAACGAACTGTTCACGCCCTCCGTCCAGCATGCGCTCGACATCGTCGGAATCTTCGTCTTCGCGATCTCCGGCGCCCTGCTCGCCGTACGCAAGAACTTCGATGTCTTCGGCATCGCGGTGCTCGCCGAGGTGACCGCGCTGGGCGGAGGGCTGTTCCGTGACATCGTGATCGGGGCGGTCCCGCCCGCGGCGTTCACGGATCTCGGCTACTTCACCACCCCGCTCCTCGCCGCCGTCCTGGTGTTCTTCCTGCATCCGCACGTCGAACGGATCCAGGTGGGGGTCAATGTCTTCGACGCGGCGGGCCTCGGGCTGTTCTGTGTCACGGGCACGGTCAAGGCGTACGACTACGGCCTGGGCCTCACCGCGTCGGCGGCCCTGGGGCTCGCCACCGCGGTCGGCGGCGGTGTGCTGCGTGACGTACTGGCCAACGAGGTGCCCTCGCTGCTGCGCTGGGACCGCGATCTGTACGCGGTGCCCGCCATCGTCGGCGCCGCGACGACCGTGCTGTGCATCCGCTTCGGGGTGCTCGACGCGTTCACCAGCGGCACCGCCGTGGTCGCGGCCTTCGTGCTGCGGCTGCTGTCGATGCGCTACCACTGGCGGGCCCCGCGCGCCTACAACCGGAAGTCCGCGACGGCCGAGGAGAGCTCCGCGACCACCTGAGGCGGGGCCGCGGCCCCTCGGGGCAGAAGCCCCGGCCCCGGTGATCCGGTGCTGTGAACAAAAAAGCTACCGCTCAGTAATATGATCGGTGTACGGTGCATCGCATGGCACAGGCAGCAGAGCAGGCAGCAGGGCGGGCGGCGCAGGCCGGACCGGCGACCATCGGGAACAGCGAGTTCGACCGCGACACCGCCGTCGCCCTTCGCGAAGAGGGCGTCTACGACGCCGAACTCTCCGCCGGCTGGACGATCATCAACGCCGTCAACGGCGGCTACCTGCTGGCCATGCTCGGCCGCGCGCTCGGCGAGGCCCTGCCGCATCCGGACCCCTTCTCCGTCTCCGCGCACTACCTCACCGCGTCCGTCCCCGGCCCCGCGGTGATCCGGACCCAGACCGTCCGCACCGGCCGCACGCTCTCCACCGGCCAGGCCTCCCTCTTCCAGTTCGCGGAGGACGGCACCGAGGTCGAGCGCATCCGGGTCATCGCCACCTACGGCGACCTGGACGGTCTCTCCGACGAGGTCCGCACCTCGGCGAAGCCGCCGGCCATCCCGCCGATGGAGCACTGCCTCGGCCCGGGCGACGGCCCGGCCCCGATCCCCGGCAGCTCCGCCATCACCGGCCGGCTCGACATCAAGCTCGACCCGGCGACGGTCGGCTGGGCCGTCGGCGCACCCTCCGGCAAGGGCGAGATGCGCGGCTGGTTCGGCCTCGCGGACGGCCGCGACGCCGACCCGCTCTCGCTGCTGCTCACCGTCGACGCGCTGCCGCCCACCTCGTTCGAGCTGGGCCTCAAGGGCTGGACGCCGACCATCGAGCTCACCACCCACATCCGCTGCCGCCCGGCCCCCGGGCCGCTGCGCGTCTCCATCACCACCCGCAACCTCGCGGGCGGCTTCCTGGAGGAGGACGCGGACGTCTGGGACAGCGCGGACCGCCTGGTGGCCCAGTCCCGCCAGCTGGCACGCGCACCGCGCTCCTGACGTCCGGCGGCGGGGAAGGGGCAGTGGCCGGGGGAAGCTGGTGAGGTGAAATCCGACCGGCTGCTCTCGATCCTCCTGCTGCTCCAGACCCGCGGCCTGGTGCCCGCCACCGAGCTCGCCGAGCGTCTCGAAGTCTCCGTACGCACCATCTACCGGGACATCGAGGCGCTCTCCGCCTCCGGTGTCCCGGTCTACGCCGAACGTGGGCGGCACGGCGGCATCGCGCTGCTGCCGGGGTTCCGTACCGATGTCACCGGGCTCACCGCCGACGAGGCGCGCGCTCTCTTCGTCCTCGCCGCCGAGGGCGCCCATGCCGCGCTCGGCCTCGACGAGGCGCTCGGCTCCGCGCTGCGCAAGGTGATGGCCGCCCTGCCCGCACCGCACCGGCCCGCCGCCGAACTGACCAGCAGGCGGATCCTGGTCGACCCGGTGCGCTGGATGAGCGGCCCGCAGCCGGCCGTCGATGTGGCCGAACTGCACGAGGCCGTCTTCGCCGACCGGAGGCTGCGGCTGGACTACCGCCACAGCGGTACGAGCACCCCGCGCACCTACACCGTCGATCCGTACGGCCTCGTCGTGAAGGCGGGCGTCTGGTACCTGGTGGCGGACCGGGACGGGGAGCCCCGGCTCTTCCGGGCCGACCGGGTGCGGCGCGCCACGCTCATGGACGAAGCGGTCGTGCGCCGGCCCGGGGTGGAGCTGGCGGACCTGTGGGACGAGCTGCGCAGACAGGTCGAGGAACGGCCGGGGCGGGTAAGGCTGCGGGTGCGCGTGCACCGCTCCCGGCTCGACCTGTTCGTACGCCTGCACGCCGGTGCGCTGACGGGGGAGCCGCGGCCCGAGGTGCCCGAGGCGCCCGAGGGGCTCGGGGAGTGGCTGCGGGCCGAGCTGGCCGTCGACTCGGTCGAGTGGGCCCGCGCCCTGCTCTCCTTCGGCCCGAACGTGGAAGTGCTCTCGCCGCCCGAGGCGCGGGACGTCCTCGCCCGCCACGCGGCGGCGGTCGTGGCGCTGTACGGGCAGGCGGGCGCGCCCTGATCCGTACGGGAGGCCCTAAGGCGCGTCGGCCCCGCCTGCGTCGTCCAGCCAGTGCAGCCTGCCGAGGGTGACCAGTCTCAGCCGGCGGCGGGCCACCCCGGCCACCTCCCGCTCGCCGTCCGGCCCGGCGTCCAGCAGCGCCGACGCGGTGAGCACCATGTGGTCGACATAGAGGCCGCCGAGCATCAGCAGGTCCTCCTCGCTCCAGCCCCGGGACTCCGGCTCCTCGGCGAGCGCCGCCGCCACCTCCTCGGCGAACCGCCGCAGTTGGGCCGCTATGGCCTCGCGGACCGGGCCGACGCCGCCGTGCTGCTCACGGGCGATGAACCGGAAGTGGGAGGGCTGTTCGCCGACATGGCGCATGATCAGCTCGATGCTGCGGTCCAGGCGCTCCTCGCTGTCACCGGTCTCGGCGAGCGTCGCCCCGATCATCCCGTGCAGGCTGCCCAGCGCCTCCTCGACGAGCGCCACACCGAGCGCCGCGGTGTCGTCGAAGTGCCGGTAGAAGGCGGTGGGCGTGACGCCCGCGGCCCGGGTCACCTCGCGCAGCCCGAGGCTGCTGAGGCTCTGGTGCTCCAGCAGTCCGAGTGCGGCATCCAGCAGTGCCTGACGGGTTCTCAGCTTCTGGGTCTGACGGACGCCGACGGTGTGACTCATGCCATTCAGTAAACAACTGTTCTCCGGGACGGGGAAGTGGCGAGCGGGTCTAGACTGACAAGTCAGTGAACAGTCGTACTCTCAAATGCTCGTGGAGAGCCCGCGGAAAGGCTGAACATGATCGTCCTCGTCGTCGCCCTGCTCCTGCTCGGGGTCGTGCTCGGAGCGGTGGTCCAGATTCCGCTGCCGCTGTCGCTCGCGCTGGCCGCCGTGATCGGCTGCTGGCTGCTGATCTTCGCCGTACGGGAACGGGCCGGCGCGCAGCGCCGTTCGCGCTGACCCGCCGTCCCGGCCACCGACCAGAAGGAGCCCGCACCATGACACTCACCGCACCGGTCCATCGCCCGAAAGCGGATGCCGCGACGATGGCCACCGGCCCCGGAACCGGCACCGAGCCCGTGTCGGCCTCCGAGACCTCCGCGACCCGGCCGGACAGCCGCAGCGCCCGGACCCGGGACGCCGACGGGCTGGCCGTCGCCTCGTTCGTACTCGGGCTCGTCGGTCTGCTGGTGATGAACATCCTGCTCGGCCCGGCCGCGATCGTCATGGCGGTGATCGCCCTCGTCCGTTCCACCTCCCGCCGCGGCCGCGCCTTCCTGGGGCTGGCGCTGGGCATCGCCGACCTCGTGGTGCTGGCCTGCCTGGTCACCGGAAACGGCGTCGCCGCCTGGAACTTCGGCGGCTGAACCGGGCGGAGCGGACCCCGCCGCCGCGGTGCCCGGGTCCCGGGACACCACGCGCCCGCCGTACGCCCCGCCCCGGGCTCGCGGAAACCGTGGTCTCTTCCGATCGTCCGGCAGGGCCGCCCGCATCCTGTTCGATTTCGATCATGGATGGCACAGTGGGCGTCCGTCCGGGGTGGGCTGCGGCGAGGGAGTGGGCGCGTGCTGGAGATAGCGGGGATCGGGGCGGCGGAGGAGCGGGTCTACCGCCACCTGGTGGAGGTACGAGGTGCGGCCGTGGACGAGATCGTCCAACGGCTCCACATCCGGGAACGCGAGGCGACGTCGCTTCTGTCCTCCCTGCACGACAAGGGCATGGTCGGGCGGCTGCCGGGCGACGGCGGCATGCGGTACGTACCCGTCCCGCCGGACGTGGCGCTGCAGCCTCTGCTGGCGCGCGGCCAGGAAGCGCTGGAGTGGGCGCGGCGTGGGGTGGAACAGCTGGCCGAGGAGTACCGGGCGGGCGGCCGGCGCCATGACGCCGGGCAACTGGTCGAGGTGATCACCGGGGCCGGCGCCATCCGTCAGCAGCTGCGTCAACTCGCCTACGGGGCCCGCAGTGACCTGCGGTGGTTCTGCAAGGCCGATCCCGTGGCACTGCGCGCCCAGGACAACGACGAGGAGTTCGAGCTGCTCGCCCAGGGCATCCGCTACGAGGCGATCTACGAACGGGCCTGCCTGGAACAGCCCGGCATGGTCGACAACGTCGCCCAGGGCATCCGCGCCGGTGAAGTCGCCCGTGCCACCAGCACACTTCCCGTGCGCATGGTCATCGTCGACAGCTCTGTCGCCGTCTGCCCGCTGATGCCGGGCAGCACGACCGGCGCCCACGGCGAGCCGACCGCCGCGATCATCCGCAGCAGCACTCTCCTGGACGCCCTCGTCGCCCTGTTCGACATCCAGTGGGCGGCGGGGACCCCGCTGCACGTCACGGAGGCGGGCGAGCTGGCCGACTTCGCCGGCGGCATGGGACCGGGCGGCAGTATCGCCGACGACGAGCGCTATCTGCTCTCCCTGGTCGTCGCGGGCGTGACGGACAAGGCGATCGCCACCCAGCTGCGTGTCAGCCACCGCACGGTGCAGCGCCGGATCACCGCGCTGATGCAGCGGGCGGGCGCGACGACGCGTACGCAGCTGGTGTGGCAGGCGGCGCGGCGCGACTGGCTGTCGTAGGACGCACGGAAGCCGCGACCGGGGCCGGTCGCGGCTTCCGGATCCCGCGTACTACCTCAGCGCGTACGCCCGCTCGATCTCCTGCGTCACCTCGTTGCCCGCGTCGTCCCAGGCGCGGACCCGCAGTGTGACGTACCCGCTGGTGCGGGCGGTCGAGGGGTGGGTGACCCGGACACGGTAGGCGCCGTCGCCCCGGGCGGAAGTGCTCGCCGCCCGCCAGTGCTCGCCGTCGTCGTACGAGACGGACACCTCCATGCCCTTCACGGAACGGCCCGTCAGACCGTCCTGGTGGCGGGCGCTCACTCCGAAGGCGAAGGACCCGGAGTCGGGGGCGGAGCCCCGGAGGTCGGTGGCCACGTCGTAGTCGAGCTGGAGGAGGGGGAGCAGGGACTCCTTGCCCTCGGCCGGGCGAGGGGCCGTGAACGACCAGCGGGTGCTGGTGGCCCGCGAGAGGGTGCCCTCGGGGCTGGTGCGCCTCACGTCCAGGTCCAACTGGTAGCGGCCGTCGTCCCCGCCCGCGGGGAAGGCGCCCCACGCCCGGGGGCCTTCGGCGAGGATCTCGCCGTCGTGACGCAGTACGGCGCGGGTCTCGTCGGGGTAGGGGGTGTTGGCGTCCTTGCGGAGCAGGGCGTAGCCGTAGTGGCCGGAGGCGGTGTCGGCGAACTCGGGGATCCCTATGGTCAGCTGGTCGCCCTTGCGGTAGGCGAGCCCTTCGACGCCTCGGGGGATCGCCGGGCGCACCACGGGGGTGTACCAGCTTTCCGTGACGCGCTCACCGGGCCGGTAGGTGCGCAGGGAGCCGAACATGCCGGTCCCCGCTGCCTGGCCCGCCCAGGCGTTGCGGGGGTTGACCCAGTGCAGCCAGCGGGTGTCGGCGGGACCGCTCACGTACTCCTTCCGCACCTGCCCGGTGCGGACGTACCGGGCTTGCTGGGCGAGGTACACGCCCTCCCACGGACGCCAGGACGGCCGGTTCTCCGTGACGTAGCGCGCCCCGTTCGTGTCCGGGTAGCGCGAGACCACGGTGGCCGTGTTCCTCGGCCCGACCTTGTGGACGACGTGCTCGGGGATGCGCTGTTCGGAGAGCTGCACGACGTCGTAGACGTAGGGGCTTTCCGGGGTCCCCTTCAGCTCCAGCACGGTGCCCGGCGCGCGCAGCCGCTGTGTGGCGGCGTGGGAGGCGTACAGTCCGATCGCCGGCAGCCGCCGGCCCACCGGCTGCCAGGTCGCGGCCGCGTACCTGTCGCCGCCGGCGGTGGTGACGGCGGCCGCGGCCCCCTCCCGGGCGGCCGAGGTCACCGCATCGTCGTACTCCACGCTCTCCAGTTCCACGAGCACCGCCGCTCCGCGGACGTCGATGCCCCGTGCGCGCAGCGCCGCGTAGTCCTCGGGGCGGCCGTGACCGGCATCCACCACCCGCAAGCGCCGCACGCCTTCCACGGCGGGGGAGTTGTGCAGCAGACGGACGGGGACACCGGATGCGGCCGTGCCGGAGACCGCGCGTCCGCTGAGCATCGGTGCGGCCAGCTGCCAGCGGGAGGTGAACTCGAAGGTTCCCTCGGTGTACTTCTCGGTGGGCGTGACGTAGAGGAGCTGCCCGCCGCTGTGTCCGCCGGTGAAGTAGCTGGCGAACTCCCGGTCGCCGGTCTTCCAGTGGGTGGAGAAGACCAGCGGGCCCCGCTGCTCGGCCGGATCGGGGGTCTGGATCTTCACCGGGACCGCCTTGCGTGCGTCGAGCACCAGGTCCGTGGCGCCGCTCACCGTTAGCTGGGGGTTGACCACCAGGCTGCTGGTGACGTTGTCCTCCGAGGCCTGCGTGATGACGCCGTGCAGGTAGTACTTGCCCTCGGGGAGGCCCACCGTCAGGCTCTCCCCCGCCGGCACCGCCTGGATGACGTCGAAGCGGCCCGTGGGGCCCAGCAGGATCAGCGGCCAGATGGTCGCCGGCTGCCCGGCGCGATCGACGCCGCGCACGGTGACCTTGTGCGTGACCGGGTCCTTCGTCGCGGAGAGAACGGTGTGTGCGACGGTCTGACCGTCGGCCGAGGTGGCGGTGAGGCGGCCGCTGTAGACGCCCTCCGGCAGTGCGGGCGCGTCGAGGGTCACGGTCACGTCGGTGGTGCCGTGGGCGTCCACGGTGACCTGGGCGGGGGTGCCTATGGCGCCTGCCGGGGCCGGGGAGCCGTAGAGCTTGTCGAAGGTGGTGCCCAGGGTGAGCGACACGGGCGCGTCGCCGTCGTTGGTGTAGGTGACGCTCACCTGCCGCGGGACCGAATCCGGTGCCAGGGAGCCGAAGGAGGTGGTGCCGGTGGCGCGCACCTGCTGGCGCACCGAGCGGGCCACGTCCACCCGGCCGGTGCCCTGCTCGTAGACCGTCTGGTCGGGAGCGGTACGCGTCGTGCTCATCAACGCGTCCTTGAGCTGCCGGGCGCTCCAGTCGGGGTGGCGCCCGGCCAGGATCGCTGCCGCGCCCGCCACGTGCGGGGTCGCCATGGACGTACCCGACGCGGCGGTGTAGGCCGCGTCCACCGGGCTGCCCATGGACGTGCCGGCCGCGCGGGCGGCGACGATGCCGACGCCGGGGGCGGTGAGGTCGGGCTTGACGCCGTTGTCCCCGACGCGCGGGCCGCGGCTGGAGAAGGGGGCCAGCTTGTCGTCGCGGTCGACGGCGCCCACGGTCAGCGCGCTCGCCGCGGCGCCCGGGGAGCCCACCGAGTAGTCGGAGCCCGTGTTGCCCGCCGCGACGACGAAGAGGGTGCCGGTCTCCTCGCTGAGGCCGTCGAGGACGAGGCTGAGTACGTCCGTGCCGTCGGTGGGCTCGCCGCCCAGGCTCATGCTGACGATGTCGGCGCCCGAGTGGGCGGCCCAGTCCATGCCGCCCATGATGGCGGAGTACGAGCCGGAGCCGTTGTTGTCGAGCACCTTGCCGATCAGCAGCCGTGCCCCCGGTGCCACGCCCTTGCGCGAGCCGCCCGAGGCCGCGCCGCTGCCGGCGATGGTGGAGGCGACGTGGGTGCCGTGGCCGTGGCCGTCGTTCGCGGTGGACTCGTCGGTGAAGTTGCGTACTTCGCCGAGTCGTCCGGCCAGGTCGGGGTGGGTGGCGTCGGCGCCGGTGTCCAGGACGGCGACGGTCGCGCCGTGTCCGTCGTAGCCGGCCTTCCACGCTTCGGGCGCACCGATCTGCGCGGTGCTGCGATCGAGGGAGGCGTGGACCTTCGCGTCCAGCCACAGCTTCTCGACGCCGCCCTCGAAGGCCGCGTTCTTGAAAGAAGCGTTCTTGGAAGCGTTCTTCGCGCCGCTCCCGGCGCCGCTCCCGGCGCCGCTCCCGGCGAGCGCGTCGTCGTCGATGGCCTTCCAGAAGCGCCCCGCCTGCTTCTTGTCCGCCTTCAGTGCCGAGCCGCGCAGGCTCTTGATGACCAGGCCCTTGCGCGAACCGGTGGGCGCCCCCTTGGACGTGGGGTTCGTGCCGCCGGTGTAGCGGGCGATCAGCGGGATGGCGGAGGTGTGGGCGTCGTCGTACCCCTGCTTGACCAGGGAGGTGATGTTGAACAGCTGCCGGTCCAGCTTGCCGGAGGCGATGTACGGGAGCGCGGCGCGGGGCAGTACGTACAGCTGCTTGTCGATCTCCAGCTGGGTGAAGTCGGCCTGCGAAGCGCCCGCGGCCGGCTCGACGGACACGGCCTTCCGGCCGCCGGGGAAGGTCTCCAGCCGCACCCGGTCACCGGTCACGAGCGTGACGGAGCTGACCTGGGGGCGGCCGGCGGAGTTCGCGCCGACGGAGGCGGGCGCCGGGGCGGCGCTCGCGCCGTAGGAGGTGGGGGCGAGGGTGGCGATGAGGACTCCTGCCGCCAGTACGGCGGCAGAGCGATACCGTCTGTGCATCGGAACCTTTCCAGGTGGCAAGGAAATGGACACGCGGTGCGGCTCAAGACTGGGGCCCCACTGATCGGCCGCACCAGCCTTTTCCGTGCCGTGCTTGCGACATGTCGCCAACACGACACGGCGCCCCCCACCGCGCGTACCGGCAAAGTCACCGGGGCCGAGCGGCCCCTCCTCGTCACCGGCAACGGCCTCGTCGCCAGGGACTTCGCCGGCTGAACCCGGCGCGGCGCCCGACGCCCTTCCCGCCCGGACGGGCCCGGGAACGGGGCGAGGAGGACCGCATCCGGCCGTGCGCGGGTGCCGGGGCACCATGCGCCCGCCGTACGCCCCGCCGGGGGCTCGTAGAATCGAGCCCACCATGGCTTACCTCGACCACGCCGCGACCACGCCGATGCTTCCGGAAGCGATCGAGGCGATGACCGCCCAGCTCGCCGTCACCGGGAACGCGTCCTCACTGCACGCCGCCGGGCGCCGGGCCCGCCGTACCGTCGAGGAGTCGAGAGAGACCCTCGCCGATGCCCTCGGCGCACGCCCCAGCGAGGTGGTCTTCACCTCCGGCGGCACCGAGGCCGACAACCTCGCGGTGAAGGGCCTGTACTGGGCCCGCCGCGCCGCCGATCCCCGCCGCACCCGGGTGCTGGCCAGCCCCGTCGAGCACCACGCGGTGCTGGACGCCGTCGACTGGCTCGCCGGACACGAGGGCGCGAACGTCGAATACCTCCCCGTCGACCGGCACGGACGCGTCCACCCGGACGTCCTGCGCGAGGCGATCCTCCGCGACCCCGATGATGTCGCGATGGTCACCGTGATGTGGGCCAACAACGAGATCGGCACCATCATGCCGGTACGCGAACTGGCCGATGTGGCCCGTGAGTTCGATGTGCCGATGCATGCGGACGCGGTGCAGGCCTTCGGGCAGCTGGAGGTCGACTTCGCCCGGTCCGGGCTGGCCGCGATGACGGTCAGCGCGCACAAGATCGGCGGTCCGTTCGGTGTCGGCGCGCTGCTGCTCGGCCGCGAACACACCCCCGTACCCGTGCTCCACGGCGGTGGCCAGGAGCGGCACGTCCGCTCGGGCACCCTCGACGTGCCCGCCATCGCCTCCTTCGCTCTCGCGGGGCGGCTGGCCGCCGACGGACGCGAGGAGTTCGCCCACGAGATCGGCGGACTCCGCGACGAACTGGTCGCGGCCGTGCGGGCGGCCGTGCCCGATGCCGTCCTCGGCGGCGACCCGGCCCCCGACGGCCGGCTCCCCGCCAACGCCCATTTCACCTTCCCCGGCTGCGAGGGCGACTCCCTGCTCCTGCTGCTGGACGCCCAGGGCATCGAATGCTCCACCGGCTCCGCCTGCACCGCCGGGATCGCCCAGCCCAGCCACGTACTGCTGGCCACCGGCACCGACCCGGACCTGGCCCGCGGCACCCTGCGCTTCTCACTCGGCCACACGTCCACCCGGCAGGACATCGACGAGGTGGCCCGCGCGATCGGCCCGGCGGTGGAGCGGGCACGCACCGCGGGACTCAGCTGACTCCGGTGACTCCGGCCGATCCGGGCCCGTCCGGCGGCCGGAGGGGCCCCGAGCTCACCGCCGATGCCCCTCGGTCACCGTTTTCCCGCTGCCCGGACCAGCTTCAGATACCGGTCCCAGTCCCAGTGCTTGCCCGGATCGGTGTGGTCCGTGCCCGGCACCTCCACGTGCCCGACGATGTGCTCCTGGTCCACCGGCATCCCGTACCGCCCGCATATCGCCGCCGTGAGCCGCGCAGAGGCCCCGTACATCGCCGCCGTGAAGTCCTGCGGCCGGTCCACGAAGCCCTCGTGCTCGATGCCGACGCTGCGCTCGTTGTACGACCTGTTCCCCGCGTGGAACGCCACATCCAGCTCACGGATCATCTGCGTCACATGACCGTCCTTGCGCACCACGTAATGCGCCGCCGCTCCGTGTCCCGGGTCCTGGAAGACCTTCACCGCGCTCTGGTAGCTGCCCTGGGTGACATGGATGACGACCCGGTCGATCGGGTAGTCGTCGGGGCGGTCGGCACGACGCCAGTTCGCCGAGGACGCCGCTATCCACTGGGCCCGCGCGAAATCCACCTCGCCGGGCTTCCGGGGCTTCTCCACCCCGGGCAGCCGCCACCAGGCACGCTCCAGCTGCTCGCGTGCCAGCAGGGCCGTGCCCGCGGCCGTGACCGCGGCGCCGATCAGCAGCCCGCGCCGGCTGATGCCGTGCCCGGACTTCGCGTCCCCGGAGCCCTTGGCGCCCGGTGTCCCCTTGGTCCCCATGTGATCCACAACGCTTATCCGAGAGCGTTCGGTTCCCGGCGCCCCGTACCCTGGTGGAGCTATGACTGAGACTTCCCAGCGCCCCCTCCGAGTCCTCGCCGCCATGTCGGGCGGTGTCGACTCCGCCGTCGCCGCGGCCCGCGCCGCCGAGGCGGGCCACGACGTGACCGGTGTGCACCTCGCCCTCTCCGCCAACCCGCAGTCCTTCCGTACCGGGGCGCGCGGCTGTTGCACGATCGAGGACTCCCGCGACGCCCGCCGCGCGGCGGACGTCATCGGCATCCCGTTCTACGTCTGGGACCTGGCGGAACGCTTCCGCGAGGACGTCGTGGACGACTTCATCGCCGAGTACGAGGCGGGCCGCACGCCCAACCCGTGCCTGCGCTGCAACGAGAAGATCAAGTTCGCCGCGCTCCTGGACAAGGCCCTCGCGCTGGGCTTCGACGCGGTCTGCACCGGCCACTACGCCACCGTCGTGCTGAACGAGGACGGCAGCCGAGAGCTGCACCGCGCCTCCGACATGGCCAAGGACCAGTCGTACGTCCTCGGTGTCCTGGACGAGAAGCAGCTCGCCCACGCGATGTTCCCGCTCGGCGACACCCTCACCACCAAGGACGAGATCCGCGCCGAGGCCGAGCGCCGGGGCCTCGCGGTCGCCAAGAAGCCCGACAGCCACGACATCTGCTTCATCGCCGACGGCGACACCCAGGGCTTCCTGGCGAGCCGGCTCGGCACCGCCGAGGGCGACATCGTCGACGAGTCGGGCACCAAGGTCGGCACCCACGAGGGCGCCTTCGGCTTCACCATCGGCCAGCGCAAGGGCCTGCGCATCGGCCACCCCGCCCCCGACGGCAAGCCGCGCTACGTCCTGGACATCTCCCCGGTGAACAACACGGTGACGGTCGGCCCGGCCGAGTCCCTCGACGTCACCGCCCTCACCGCCATCAAGCCCCGCTGGTGCGGCACCGCCCCGAGCGCCCCCGGCACCTACACCGCCCAGCTCCGCGCCCACGGCGGCGAGACCGAGGTCACGGCGGACCTCGTCGGCGGCACCCTGAACGTCACCTTCACCGAGCCGGTACGGGGCGTGGCCCCCGGCCAGGCCGTCGTCCTCTACGACGGCACCCGGGTGGTCGGCTCGGCGACGATCGCGACGACGGTGCGGCGCACCGAGGCCGGGGCAGTGGCCGGCTGACCGGCAGGAGCGGCACCGGCTTGCGGCCGACGTAGGCCGCAGCTGCGATGGCCCCCTACCCGCGCCGCTCGTACACCGTCACCCGCCGCCCGCGGACTTGCTCGTCCGCGATCGCTGTGAAGCATTCCTTCAGCACGGCCGTCTTCGCCAGGTCCCGCTCCGCCGACACGGGCCGGGCCACCTCGGGCGCGTCAGTGACCAGCAGTATCCGCTGCTGGGCCGACATCGCGGTCCGTATCCGGTCCGGACCGGCCTCCTTGCCCTTCAACGTCCCGGACGCCGCAGGGCTCTCCGTCAGCGCGATGTCCCGTAGGCCGGCGAAGTCGTCGGGGGAGACGAGCGCAGTATCGCGCCGGGCTGCCGGTATGAAGAGCACCGCGTCCCCGGCCTTCTTCAGCTGCCGCACCTCCGCCGCCACCGACAGGACGTCGTCCACTCGGCTCGCCGGAGACCGCTTCGCCAGCGACTGAGGTAACAGCGCAACCACCGCCACCACGACCACTGCCGGAACGAGCCATGGCGACGCTCGCGGGAACCGAGGCCCGGTCGACCGTACCGCCGCACCCAGCGCCGTGCCGATCAGCAGTGCCAGGCCCAGCATGCCGAACAGAACGTAGCGGTCCAGGAACAGCGGCTGGATCAGGGAGAGACCAATCAGGCCGATCTGTGGCACCGCCAGCAGTGGCAGCCCGACGGCCGCCACCGACAGCCGGCCCGCCCGCGGCCGATCCAGCAGGGCCCCGAGACCGCCGATCGCCAGGAGGACTGCCGGGCCGATCATGATGTGCCACGTCAGTGGCGGGATCCAGGACACCTGGTCCGACTGGCTCCGGCTGAACAGGATCAATGGCAGCGAAGCCGCCGCGGCGGCCGTCGCGGACGCCGCCCAGCGTGTCCATATTCCGCGCCCGGCCTTCGTCCAGGCCAGGGTCGCCAAGTGCGCAGGCAGAATCAGCAGCGACAGCCAGTTCAGCAGCGCACACACCAGGACCGTGCCCCCATAGGCCGCCCAGCGCACTGTTCGACCACGTCCGTCAAGCACGGTCACCAATAGCAGTGTCGAGATGCCGGCCCCTGCCGCGATCAGCGCATACGGGCGGCCCTCTTGGAGATGGAACTGCACGGCCGGAAGCAGCCCGAACGCCAGCCCTCCCCCCAAGCCCGCCCACGCCCCGGCCAGCCGGTGGCCGACAGCCGCCACACAGGCCGCCGCCACCGCCATGGCCAGCACGGAAGGCAACCGCAGGGTCGTGGTACTTGGCCCGAAGCATTCGAAGAGTCCATGCATCAGCAGGTAGTAGAGCCCGTGCACGACATCGACGTGCCCCAGCATGTGCCAGATGTCGGCGACGGACCGTCGGGCCACCTGCCAGGTCGCGGCCTCGTCCCGCCACACGCTTTGCTGCCGGGACAGCCCCCACAGGCCGAGGACGAGGGTCCACAACAGCGGGATCAGCCATACGGGAAGGCGGCGCCGGAGAACGACTATGTGGCAAGCCATGAAGGTGTTCAGGTCCTTGAGGTGGCGGTGCGGACCAAAGCCATCCCCAGGCTTTTTGCGAGAGGAGACGTCAGGCGGATGGCCGCGTGCGAGGAAAATGCCCTGGGTCAGCGAGAGTGAGGATCGCTGAAGTCCTTCTTGCCGCTCCGGTCGAACATGCGCTTCCGTCGGCCGGGCTCTCGCGCTCGCGGAGGGCGATGCGGTTCGTCTCCACCGCCGCGCTCCGGCACAATTGTTGCCGGAGGGCTCGGAGAACGAGGGCTTGAGCCAGTTCGGTTCGGACAAGGTTCTGTCGAACGAACGTGGAATCCGGTTTCTTGCAGTCACTGGCGGGGCTACGGAAAGGCGGCCGTAGCACAAGGCCTGACGAACCGTTCTGCTCCTACTCCGGCGCCGACGACGCACGATGGGGGCGGGACCCCGCCTGGAGGCCCCGCCCCCATCGTCAATCGGTCATGCGGAAATGGGTCGTTCGACCGGGCTCAGAAACGGTCCGGGGCACGCTCCGGGAGCGGAGACCCGGGGAGCGCGTCCGGCTTCTGGTTCTTCCGTGCCCCCGCGTTCGATTCGGCCGTTGCCTTGCAGGTCACGTCCTTCGCCGGGAGCTTGCTGGTCAGCAGGTAGGCGGTGACCGTACCGTCCGTGCAGGCGTTGCCGTTCGGGTAGACGCCATGGCCCTCGCCGCCGAGGACGGTGACCATTATTGAGTCCTTCAGGTCGGCGTGCAGGGCCTGACCGCTGGGCAGCGGAGTCTGCGAGTCCCACTCGTTCTGGACGATCAGGGAGCCGATCCTGTTGTTCACCCTGGTCGCCGGTTCCATGGACTTCTTCCAGAACGCACAAGGCTTGATGCCGGACGCGAAGTCACCGTAGAGCGGGTAGCGGCGCTTGTCCTCGATGGCGTCCTGCCGGTAGCTCTCAGGATCGCGGGACCACGCGGCCGAGTTGTCGCCGCACACCACGGCCCAGAAGCTCGCCGTCATGTTGTCGGACGGCACTTCGGCGGCGTCGGACGCGCCTGAAGTCCCGGTCCCCCGGGATCCGGCGAACGCCGCGAGCGTCTTCGTGGAGGCGGGCTCGCCGGCCGCGGCCTTCTTCAGCTCAACGAACCCCTCGGTGGCGGACTCCGGGCTGAAGACGGCCCCGCGCACACCGCTCCGGATGTCGTCACCATTGATCAGCTGCCCGTCCAGCTCGATGGGCTTCTCGTCGGCCCGTGCGACCAGGTCCCAGAAGGTCTGGTCGACCTGCTTCGGGGTGTCACCGAGGCCGTACTTCTCCGAACGCTCGGCGGCCCACTCGGTCCACCGGTCGAACGCGGGCTCGGCGCCCTCCGCCCACCACTGGATCATCCCTCGCCAGGCGCGCGCCGGATCGACCGCGCTGTCCAGCACGAACCGGTCGGCCCCGCCCGGGAAGAGCTGGGTGTAGACGGCACCCAGATAGGTGCCGTACGAGTAACCCACGTACGAGATCCTCTTCTCACCGAGGATCGCCCGGAGCAGATCCATGTCGCGTGCGGTGTTGCGCGTGGTGATGTGCGGGAGCGTGTCGCCGGCTTTCTCCCTGCACTTGTTCGCGACCTCGCGTGCCCAGGCGACGTCCTTGTCGAACGTCTCCTCCTTGTACGGCCGCAGCCAGTTCTCCTCCTCCGGCTCCAGATCGCAGGAAACCGGGCTGCTCCGTCCCACACCGCGCGGGTCGAAGCCGATGAGGTCGTACTTCTGCTGTACGGACTCGGGGAGCATCTCCTGCATCTCCAGCGGCATGTAGAGTCCCTGTCCCCCCGGGCCGCCGGGGTTGGAGAACAGGACACCGTGCCGCTTGTCGGGCGCGGTGCTCCTGATCCGGGATATGGCTAAGTCGATCCGCTTGCCCCCGGGAACCCGGTAGTCCAGCGGGACCTTGATCGTGGCACACTCGAACTCCGCCGGAGAGTCGGCTTCGCACCGTTTCCACTGCGGCTTCTGCTTCACATACCGGTTCAGCGCGCCCGTGCCGGCGGACGAGGAGGCGGTCGAAGGGATGGCGGCCGGAGCGGCGGTGGCCGTCGAGGTGGCGAGCGCGGGAGCCAGCGTTGCCGTGACACTGACGGCCAGCAGGGGAGCGAGACGTCGTCTGCGCACGATATCGATCCTTCCGTCGAACGTTCGGACAGGAAAGATCTTTCAGGAACCCGCCACATATGCGGATCCCTCGCCGGGCTACACCTCTCCTCCATCCTGGGAATGACACAACAGTCTTTGTTGGTCCATGAGTTGTAGGTGACGGGCTGCCCTCAGTGACGGGCGATACCCTCCTCGGCTGTCTGGTTCGAGCTCGCGCCCGGTGCCTGGACCGCGGATACAGCGGCGCCCCGCGCGGTCGCGTCCGACCCCTGTACGGGCGGGACCGCGCGGAGCGGGTCGTGGGCTCAGGACGCCTGGCGCAGCGGGACGCTCCTGGCGAAGAACTCCGTGAGAACCGGGGCAACCGCCTGCGGGGCCAGGTCGCGGGTCTGGCCGGTCAGGGTGCGGTGGCGGGCGCGGGGGAGCGCGTCCGCCAGGGCGCGGGTCGACAGACGTGCGCCGGTGGGGCTGGAGCCGCCGCAGATCACCAGGGTGCGGGCCGTGACGGCGGCGAACCGGGAGGCCGGGATCGCGCCGTCGCCGAGCAGCGCGTCGTCGTACGCGAGGGTGTGGGCCATCGCCACCAGGTCGCTCCACAGCGGGGCGCGGCGCATGCGGGCGATCATGTCGGCCGGTACGCCCGTCACGGAGAGGAACAGCTCGACGGCTCCCGCGCGGTCCCCGGCCGTCAGCAGCCGGTGCAGACGGGACGTGCAGCACGCCTTGTACTGCAGGCCCGAGGCGCTCGGCGTGTAGGGCGGTTCGTACACCGCCAGCAGGTCCACGGGGAGGCCTGCGGCCTGCGCCTCCAGGGCCAGCGCGCCACCGGCTCCCGTGCCGAAGACCGAGGCCCGGCCGCCCACCGCGGTGACGAGCGCGGCCAGGTCCTCGATCTCGCGTTCCACCGCGTACGGGCCGCTGTCGCCGCTGGAGCCGCGGCCGCGTCTGTCGTACGTGACGACGTGGAAGTGCGGCGCGAGCAGGCGCGCCAGCGGCGCCTCGCTCGCCGCCGTGCCCAGCGAGCCGCCCACGAGGATCACCGGCGGCCCTTCACCCCGGTGCCGGTACGCGATCATGGTGCCGTCGCGGGAGAGAATCTTGTCCATGCGAGGGTGGACCGCCGGGCCCGGGAAAACTCATCGCTCCCGGCGAAGGTTTTTTGAAGTTCCTCGAACTCCCTGGTCAGGGTCGTTCTTGACGATCAGTCGGCTGATCGCTCAGGGCGATCAGCCGGCCACCTCCTCGGTTTCGTAGAAGCAGAAGTGGTCCTTGATCGCGGCGACTTCGGGCTTCGGGTCCGGGTAGCCCCAGACGAGGTCCGCGGCGTCCGGCAGCGACCAGTAGGAGGCATCTCCCTTGAACGGGCAGTGGGTTCGGGTGTCCGAGGCCGTCAGGAGTTCCGTACGGACATCCTCGGGCGGCAGGTAGTAGCGGACCGGACAGCCGGTCTCGCGCAGGACGAGCGGGCGCCGGCTCTCGGCGAGCACCTGCCCGTCGCGTACCACCCGTACGTGCTCGGTGCCGGGCTCGACCGTGATGCGGTGTCCTGGTGACGTAGTCATACAAGGGTCAGCCGTTTCGCGGACCGGATTCTTCCCGGTGCCTCCCCCCCCGTTCCGCCAAGGTGGCCGGTCGTGTCGGTGGCGGCCCTTACGGTTGGTCCATGAAGATCTGCGTTTTTCTCTCCGCCGCCGACCTCGACGAGCGCTACACCCGGCCCGCCCGCGAATTCGCCGAGCTGATCGGCAAGGGCGGACACACCCTGGTGTGGGGAGGTTCGGAGAGCGGGCTGATGAAGGTCGTCGCCGACGGGGTCCAGGAGTCGGGCGGGCGGCTGGTGGGGGTGTCGGTGGACTTCCTGGCCGCGAAGGCGAGGACCGACGCGGACGAGATGGTGATCGCGCGCGATCTCGCCGAGCGCAAGGCGCTGCTCCTGGAGAAGGCCGACGCGGTCGTGATCATGGTGGGCGGCACGGGGACGCTCGACGAGGCCACCGAGATCCTGGAGCTGAAGAAGCACGGCAAGCACGACAAGCCGGTCGTCCTGCTCAACACGGCGGGCTTCTACGACGGGCTGCGCCAGCAGTTCCAGCGCATGGAGGACGAGGGCTTCCTGCCCGTCCCGCTGGCCGAGCTGGTGTTCTTCGCCAAGGACGGCGTGGGCGCCCTCGCCTACCTGGAGGAGTGGTCCGGCCTGCGGTGACGGGGCGGCGGGGTGCGATCATGGCGGGCATGCCCACTCATGTCATCACCGGTGCCGGCTCCGGCATCGGAGCCGCCGTCGCCCGTCGTCTCCTGGAGCGCGGTGACGAGACCGTGCTGATCGCCCGCGACGCGGGCCGTGCCAAGGAGCTCGCCGGGATGCACCCCGGCGCCCGCACGCTCGTCGGCGATCTCTCCAATCCGGACCGGCTCTCGTGGGCGTTCGCCCAGCAGGCGATGCCGGAGCGGGTCGACTCACTGCTGCACATCGCCGGAGTCGTGGAGCTCGGCAACGTCGGTGACCTCACGCCCAAGGCCTGGCACTTCCAGCTCAACGCCAACCTGGTCGCGCCCGCCGAGCTGACCCGGCTCCTCCTGCCGCAGCTGCGCGTCGCCCAGGGCCACGTCCTCTTCGTGAACTCGGGCGCCGGCCTCGCCGCGCACGCCGAGTGGAGCGCGTACGCCGCGAGCAAGCACGGCCTGAAGGCCCTCGCCGACTCGCTGCGCCACGAGGAGCACGGCAACGGCGTCCGGGTCACCTCCGTCTACCCGGGGCGTACCGCCAGCCCCATGCAGGCCAAGGTCCACCAGCAGGAGGGCAAGGAGTACGACCCCTCCCGCTGGATCGACCCGGAGTCGGTGGCCACCACGATCCTGATGGCGGTCGACCTGCCGCGCGACGCCGAGGTCAACGACCTCACGGTGCGCCCCGGGCGCTGACCCCCACAGGCCGGGCGGCGACGCTTGCGGGGCGACGCCCTAGGCTTCCCGTGTGAGCGAGAAGAGCAAGTTCAGCGGTTGCCCGGCCAGCGGGATCGGGTCCATGCCCGGGGGAGACGCGCGGGAGGCGGCGAAGACCGTCACCGGTTCCTTCGGGGACGGCGAGGGCCTGCCGTACCTGGCGGAACTGCCCGCCCGCGGGCCCGGTGCGGACATGATCGGGCGGACCACCGGGCTGCTCGTCGATCTGTACGCGCACGTCGAGCCCAGCGGCTGGCGGATCAGCGACCGGCCCGGCCGCGACACCCGGCGGGCCAGGTCCTGGCTCGGCGAGGACCTCGACGCCCTGGAGGAGTTCACCCAGGGGTACGAGGGACCGCTCAAGGTCCAGGCCGTCGGGCCCTGGACGCTCGCCGCCGCGCTGGAACGCCGGGGCGGCGAGGCCGCGCTCGGCGACCCGGGGGCCTGCCGCGACCTGGCGGGCTCGCTGGCCGAGGGGCTGCGCGCCCACCTCGCGGAGGTGCGCCGCAGGGTGCCCGGCGCCGACGTGATCCTCCAGCTCGACGAGCCGTCGCTGACCGGCGTGCTGCGCGGGCGGATCAGGACGGCCAGCGGCTACCGCACCTACCGGGCCGTGGACCGCCAGGTAGTGGAGGGCACGCTGCGCGACGTCCTGGCGGCGGGCGGGGACGGGGCGACGCTCGTGCACACCTGCGCGCCCGAGGTGCCGTTCGCGCTGCTGCGCCGGGCCGGGGCCGACGGCATCTCGTTCGACTTCTCGTTGCTCACCGAGCGTGAGGAGGAAGCGATCGGGGAAGCCGTCGAGGGCGGCACCCAGCTCTTCCTCGGAGTGGTGCCGGGCACCGACCCGGCCTCGGGCGGATTGTCGGACCCGGGCGGTAGCGTCATGGGTGTCAGGACGCTGTGGCGCAGGCTGGGGCTGAATCCGGGGACTCTTACGGAATCCGTGGTGATCACCCCGTCGTGCGGGCTCGCGGGTGCCTCGCCCGCGTACGCGCGCGCCGCGCTCGCCCACTGCGCCCGGGCCGCGAGATCGCTCGCAGACAACCCTGAGTAACGGGGCAACGGGTAACGGGAGGACGAGACGATGGCCGGCGAACAGCAGACGGCGATGCCCGCACAGGTCCAGGAGCAGCACGCGCTCCTGGCCGAGCAGGTCGAGGAGCACCGCTTCCGGTACTACGTGAGCGACCAGCCGGTCGTCAGCGACGCCGAGTTCGACCGGCTGATGCGCGAGCTGGAGAAGCTGGAGGAGGCGTACCCCCAGCTGCGTACGCCGGATTCGCCGACGCAGAAGGTCGCGGGCCCGTACCGGACGGAATTCACCTCCGTCGAGCACCGCGAGCGGATGCTCTCGCTGGACAACGCCTTCGACGACCTGGAGCTGGCCGCCTGGGGCGAGCGGATCGCCAAGGAGGTCGGCACCGGCGACTACCACTTCCTGTGCGAGCCGAAGGTCGACGGCCTCGCGGTCAACCTCACCTACGAGCACGGGCGGCTGACCCGGGCCGCCACCCGCGGCGACGGCCGCACCGGCGAGGACATCACCCCCAACGTCCGTACGATCGCCGAGATCCCGCACCGGCTGAAGGGCGAGCGCATCCCGGCGCTGGTCGAGATCCGCGGCGAGGTCTTCTTCCCGATGGAGGCCTTCGAGGAGCTCAACGCCCGGCTCGTCGAGGCCGACGACAAACCGTTCGCCAATCCGCGCAACGCGGCGGCGGGTTCGCTGCGCCAGAAGGACCCGAAGGTCACCGCCACCCGTCCGCTGCACATGGTGGTGCACGGCATCGGCGCCCGCGAGGGCTTCGACATCGACCGCCTCTCGCACGCCTACGAGCTGCTGCGCGAATGGGGCCTGCCCACCGCCAGGCACAACAAGGTGGTGGATTCCCTCGACGGGGTACGGGAGTTCATCAGGTACTTCGGCGAGAACCGGCACTCCGTGGAGCACGAGATCGACGGGGTCGTCGTCAAGCTCGACGAGATCCCGCTCCAGGGCCGGCTCGGCTCCACCTCGCGCGCCCCGCGCTGGGCGATCGCCTGGAAGTACGCCCCGGAGGAGGTCAACACCAAGCTGGTCAACATCCGGGTCGGCGTCGGGCGGACCGGCCGGGTCACACCGTACGCGCAGGTCGAGCCGGTCGAAGTGGCGGGCTCCGAGGTGGAGTTCGCCACCCTGCACAACCAGAACGTGGTGAAGGCGAAGGGCGTCCTCATCGGGGACACGGTGGTGCTCCGCAAGGCGGGCGACGTGATTCCGGAGATCCTGGGCCCGGTCGTCGACCTCCGCGACGGTACCGAGCGGGCGTTCGTCATGCCGGCCGAATGCCCCGAGTGCGGCACGGAGCTGAAGCCCATGAAGGAGGCCGATGTCGATGTCCGCTGCCCCAACGCCCGTTCCTGCCCGGCCCAGTTGCGTGAGCGCCTCGCCTATCTCGCGGGCCGCAAGTGCCTGGACATCGACCACTTCGGCTATGTCGCCGCCGCGGCCCTGACCCAGCCGCTGGAGCCCGCCGAGCCGCCGTTGCGCGACGAGGGCGATCTCTTCGGGCTGACCGTCGAGCAGCTGCTGCCGATCCGGGCCTATGTCCGGGACCAGGACAGCGGGCTGCCCAAGCGCGACCCGAAGACCGGCGAGGAGAAGACCGCCTGGGTCTTCGCCAACCAGCAGGGCGAGCCCAAGAAGAACGCCCTCGCCATGCTCGACGCCATCGCGGCGGCCAAGGAGGCACCGCTCGCCCGGATCCTCACGGGGCTGTCCATCCGGCACGTGGGACCGATCGCCGCCGCGGAGCTGGCCCGTCAGTTCCGCTCCATCGACCGGATCGACGAGGCGACGGAGCAGGAGCTGGTCGACGCCGACAGGGTCGGGGCCATCATCGCCGCATCGGTGAAGCAGTGGCTCGCCGAGGACTGGCACCGGGAGATCCTGCGCAAGTGGCGGGAGGCCGGGGTCCGGATGGCCGACGAGGAGACGGGGGAGGACACGGGACCGCGTCCGCTCGAAGGTCTCACCGTCGTCGTCACCGGCACGCTGGCCGGTCACACCAGGGATGGCGCGAAAGAGGCGCTGCAGAGCCGCGGAGCGAAGGTGACAGGTTCCGTTTCGAAGAAGACCTCCTTCGTGGTCGTCGGTGACAACCCCGGTTCGAAGTACGAAAAGGCCATGCAGCTGAAGGTGCCGGTGCTGGACGAGGACGGCTTCGCCGTACTGCTCGAACAGGGTCCGGATGCGGCGCGCGAGGCGGCCGTTCCGGTGGGAGAACCGGCGGAATAGGACAGATTCGCGTCCTGGACCGATGGCGCGGGGCGGGGACTTGACGGAGGACGGTCCGGCGGGCACGCGGAGAACAAGGGGGCGGATAAGGGGTGCGACGGTACAGACGGGGGCAAGAATTTCGCGTGGTGTCCGGTTCACCCGATCGGCGCATAGCAGATGCTGACGGATGGTCGGTCCGCATTCGGGCAAGAGCGTCAGAGCGCTGCCCGTAGAAGCCTTCCGCGGCCTACTGTTGAGACGTGCACCTGCCGTGCCCGGCCGCGGGGTGGGAAACCGGGTCGTGGCGGCGTGGAACGGAACCATCAGGTGACATCGGCATCGCCGGCTGTGAGAGGGACGGAATGAAACCGACCGAGAGCGCCGCACCGGTGTCGCGGCTGCAAGGTTTCGTCGGCCTCACACCAAAAGTGGGTGCCGTCGTCATCGCGATCGCCGTTGTTCAGATCGCGACCGGTTTCTACCGGACCGTGAGCGAAGGGCACGCGCTCTTCCCCGACGGCCGGGCCGGCTGGTCCCTCGCCGTCCTGACCGGGATCATCGTCGGCCATCTCGTCGCGCTCGGACGCGACCGCTGGTGGGGCGGCACCGGTTCCGGGGCCTCCCTCACCCTGGCCGTGCTGCTGCTCTACGGCTGGGTGCCCGCCGGGCTGGTCAGCCTGGTCGTCGTCGTCCTCGTCGGCGTCGCCCGCAGACACCGGTGGTGGCAGGGGCTGCTGCACGGCGCGGTGGACATCCTGGGGATAGGCGCGGCGGCCCTGGTGCTCGCCGCCTTCGGCGAGGTGCAGACCGTCGAGTCACCGTGGCACCCACTCGACTGGGGGATCGGTGCCGTCCCTGAGGTCCTCCTGGCCGCCTCCGCCTACCTCCTGGTCACCCGGGTCCTGCTGTGGTACGCCCGGGCCCCCCAGGGCGGCGGACTGCCGACCGTCGCCCGCACCGCCCTGCTGCGCCAGGGCCTGGTCGCGGTCGCCCTGCTCGGCATCGCACCGCTGATCTGCGTCGTCGCGATGGCCACCCCCCTGCTCCTGCCGCTCTTCGCGGTCCCGCTGATCGCCCTGGACTCCGCCCTGTGGATCGCCCGGGCCCGGGCCGAGGAGCAGCTGCGCGACCCGCTGACCGGACTGCCCAACCGGCAGTGGCTGCTGGAGCGCACCTGGACGGCCCTGGAGGACGCCGAGTCCGTCGGTGCCAGATCCGCTCTGGTCCTGATCGACCTCGACCGTTTCCGTGCGGTCAATGACACCCTCGGTCATCTGGCGGGGGACCGGCTGCTGTTGCAGATAGCGGAGCGGCTCCGGCTGGCGCTGCCCCGGGGGGCGGAGGCCGCACGGCTCGGCGGCGACGAGTTCGCGGTGCTCCTGCCGACCGCCGACTCCACCACCAGCGCCCAGCGGGTCGCCCGCCATCTCGTCGCCGAGCTGTCCTCCCCGCTGGATCTCGACGGTCTGACCCTGGTGCTGGAGGCCAGCGCCGGGGTCGCCGTCTACCCGGACCACGCACTGGACGCCGAAGGGCTGCTCAGGCGCGCCGACGTCGCGATGTACCAGGCCAAGCGGGACCGTACGGGCGTCGAGGTCTACGAGTCGAAGCGGGACAGCAACACTCCGGACCGGCTCGGACTCCTGGGCGATCTGCGCCGCGCGCTGGACGCCGGTGAGGTCGAGCTCCATTACCAGCCGAAGGTCCGCTTCGACGGCCAGGTCGCCGGCCTCGAAGCCCTGGTGCGCTGGGTGCATCCGGAGCGCGGCAGGGTCCCCCCGGACGAGTTCATCGCCATCGCCGAGTCGTCCGGCCTCATGCCGCACCTCACGGAGTACGTCCTGGAGACGGCGCTGGCCCAGGTCGCCCGGTGGCGGGCGCAGGGCCTCTTCGTCCCGGTCGCCGTCAACGTCTCCCCGCGCGACGTCCACACCCCCGGGTTCGCGGGCGGCGTCGCGGCCCGGCTCGCCCGGCACGGCGTCCCTGCCGGGGCGCTCCAGCTGGAGATAACGGAACACGTGCTGCTGGAGGACCCGCAGCGCGCCGCCGACACCCTCGCCGGACTGACCGGGCACGGCGTGAAGATGTCCCTCGACGACTTCGGCACCGGGTACTCCTCACTCGTCCATCTGCGACGGCTGCCCGTCAGCGAACTGAAGATCGACCGCTCGTTCGTCGCCCGGCTGGCCGTGGACAACGAGGACGCGGAGATCGTCCGCTGCACGATCGACCTGGCCCACTCGCTCGGCCTGCTGGTCGTCGCGGAAGGCGTCGAGGACGACGAGACCTGGGAGCGGCTGCGGGATCTGCGCTGCGACGCGGTGCAGGGGTGGCTGGTCGCCGCGGCGATGCCGCCGCAGGAGACCACGGCCTGGCTGCGGGCGCGGGGCGAGCACGGCTGGCGGCGGCCGGCCGAGCTGGCCGCCGCGGCCGCCGCGGCAGCGGCCGCGGCCGGCGCTCCGCCGGAGCTGGAGCAGCGGCAGCCGGGCCGCCCGGTCAATTCGCGGCCCGCGACGACCTGATCCCGCGACGGCCTGATCCCGCGGGGGCCACCGGCGGCGCGTCCGGCGGCCCCCCGTCCCCGCACCCGGGCGCGAGGCCGGGCCGCAGGCGGCGGGGGAGCCGGAAATCCTCGTCCGACCAGGAGCGTTCGCCCGGGTGGCGGGAGCGGTGGCGGGTGACCCCATAGGATTGGAGGTCGGCGGCACATTTCCACCTGCCGCGCGACGCCTGGCACGCACGCTCGCCGCGTTGCCGAAGCGCCCACGTGGCTCCGCCACGAGCGCGCTCCGGCGCCTTGCGATCGCACGCACCGGACGCCGCGCGGCCCGTCCTTCGGACGGACAGTGGAAATGTGCCGCCGGCCCCCGGCCAGAACCACACACCAACCCCTGAGGATCGCTGCATGCCTGGCATCACGCGCGAGGAGGTCGCCCACCTCGCCCGGCTGGCGCGTCTGGAGCTGAAGGGCGAAGAGCTCGATCACTTCGCCGGTCAGCTCGACGACATCATCGGCGCGGTCGCCCGCGTCTCCGAGGTCGCCGACCAAGACGTACCGCCGACCTCCCACCCGCTGCCGCTGACCAACGTCATGCGCGCGGACGAGGTCCGTCCGTCGCTCACCCCCGAGCAGGCGCTCTCCGGCGCCCCGGCCCAGGAGCAGCAGCGTTTCAAGGTGCCGCAGATCCTGGGGGAGGACTAAACAGCCATGACGGACAACAGCACCATCATCAAGCTCACCGCCGCCGAGATCGCCGCGAAGATCGCCTCCGGCGAGCTCACGGCCGTCCAGGTCACCGAGGCCCATCTGGCCCGGATCGACGCGGTCGACGAGAAGGTCCACGCCTTCCTGCACGTCGACCGCGAGGGCGCGCTCGCGCAGGCCCGCGCCGTCGACGCCAAGAAGGCGGCCGGCGAGAAGCTCGGCCCGCTGGCCGGCGTCCCGCTCGCGCTCAAGGACATCTTCACCACCCAGGACATGCCGACCACCGTCGGCTCCAAGATCCTGGAGGGCTGGATCCCGCCGTACGACGCGACCCTCACCAAGAAGCTGAAGGCCGCCGACGTCGTCATCCTCGGCAAGACCAACATGGACGAGTTCGCCATGGGGTCCTCCACCGAGAACAGCGCCTACGGCCCGACCGGCAACCCCTGGGACCTCACCCGCATCCCGGGCGGCTCCGGCGGCGGCTCGTCCGCCGCGCTCGCCTCGTACGAGGCCCCCCTCGCCATCGGCACGGACACCGGCGGCTCCATCCGCCAGCCCGCCGCCGTCACCGGCACCGTCGGCGTCAAGCCCACCTACGGCGGCGTCTCCCGCTACGGCATGGTGGCCTTCTCCAGCTCCCTGGACCAGGGCGGCCCCTGCGCCCGTACCGTCCTGGACGCGGCCCTGCTGCACGAGGCGATCGCCGGGCACGACCCGATGGACTCCACGTCCATCGACGCCCCGGTCCCGCCGGTCGTCGAGGCCGCGCGCAACGGCAGCGTCGAGGGCATGCGCGTCGGCGTCGTCAAGCAGTTCGCCGGTGAGGGCTACCAGGCAGGCGTCGTCCAGCGCTTCAACGAGTCGGTCGAGCTGCTCAAGTCGCTCGGCGCCACGGTCGTCGAGCTGGACTGCCCGTCCTTCGACCTGGCCCTGTCGGCGTACTACCTGATCGCGCCGTCCGAGTGCTCCTCCAACCTGGCCCGCTTCGACGCCATGCGTTACGGGCTGCGCGTCGGCGACGACGGCACCCGTTCCGCCGAGGACGTCACCGCGCTCACCCGCGAGGCCGGCTTCGGCGACGAGGTCAAGCGCCGCGTCATCCTCGGTACGTACGCACTCAGCTCCGGCTACTACGACGCGTACTACGGCTCGGCGCAGAAGGTCCGCACCCTCATCACGCAGGACTTCGAGAAGGCCTTCGAGAAGGTCGACGTCATCGTCTCCCCGACGACGCCCACCACCGCCTTCCCGATCGGCGAGCGCGCCGACGACCCGATGGCGATGTACCTCGCGGACCTGTGCACCATCCCGACCAACCTCGCGGGCAACTCCGCCATGTCGCTGCCCTGCGGCCTGGCCCCCGAGGACGGCCTGCCGGTCGGGCTGCAGATCATCGCCCCCGCCATGAAGGACGACCGTCTCTACAAGGTCGGAGCCGCCGTCGAGGCCGCCTTCGTGCAAAAGTGGGGTCACCCGCTGCTGGAGGAGGCTCCGTCGTTGTGAGCGCACTGACCAAGGCCAAGGGCTTCAAGAAGTCCAAGACCGGCACGTACCTGTCCATCGGCACCACCGCCTTCGGTGCGGTCGGCGTGCTCAAGCAGGCCAGGAAGGCACGCCACGAGCACGACACGCTCCGACTGATCGACGCCGTTGTCTCCGCCGCCGCCATCGCCACCGGTGTCGCCCTGCTGCTGCGCGAGCTCAAGCGCCTCGGCGATGACGACGTACTGCTGGGCTGAGAGGGAAGTTTCACCGTGACTGTCATCGACCTGGTGTCGTACGAGGACGCGCTCGCGTCCTACGACCCCGTCATGGGCCTGGAGGTCCATGTCGAGCTCGGCACCAAGACCAAGATGTTCTGCGGCTGCTCGACCGAGCTCAAGCAGGACGCCAACTCCCAGACCTGCCCGGTCTGTCTCGGCCTGCCCGGCGCCCTGCCGGTCGTCAACGAGATCGGCGTCGAGTCCGCCATCAAGATCGGCCTCGCGCTGAACTGCGAGATCGCCGAGTGGTGCCGCTTCGCCCGGAAGAACTACTTCTATCCGGACATGCCGAAGAACTTCCAGACCTCCCAGTACGACGAGCCGATCGCCTACAACGGCTATCTGGACGTCCAGCTGGAGGACGGGGAGATCTTCCGGGTGCAGATCGAGCGCGCCCACATGGAGGAGGACACCGGCAAGTCGACCCACGTCGGCGGTGCCACCGGCCGTATCCACGGCGCGTCCCACTCCCTGCTCGACTACAACCGCGCGGGCATCCCGCTCATCGAGATCGTCACCAAGCCGATCGAGGGCGCGGGCGCACGGGCCCCCGAGGTCGCCAAGGCGTACGTCGCCGAGCTCCGCGAGCTCATCAAGGCGCTCGGCGTCTCGGAGGCCCGCATGGAGATGGGCCAGATGCGCTGCGACGTCAACCTGTCGCTGCGTCCCAACGGCACCGAGACCTTCGGTACGCGCTCCGAGACGAAGAACGTGAACTCGCTGCGTTCCGTCGAGCGTGCCGCACGGTTCGAGATCCAGCGCCACGCGGCCGTGCTGTCCTCCGGCGGCACGATCGTGCAGGAGACCCGGCACTTCCACGAGGAGGACGGCTCCACCACGGCCGGCCGCATCAAGGACAACGCCGAGGACTACCGCTACTTCCCCGAGCCCGACCTGGTACCGGTCGCCCCGGCCCGCGAGTGGGTCGAGGAACTGCGCAAGGGCCTCCCCGAGCTGCCGCGGCTGCGCCGCGCACGGCTCAAGGAGGAGTGGGGTGTCTCCGAGCACGACATGCAGTCCATCCTCAACGCCGGCGCGGTCGACCTGATCGTCGCCACGACCGACGCGGGCGCCCCCTCGGACCAGGCCCGCAAGTGGTGGATGGGCGAGCTGGCCCGTAACGCCAACGAGACCGGCCGCGGCCTCGACGAGCTGCCGATCACCCCGGTGCAGGTCGCCAGGGTGGCCGAGCTCGTCACCTCGGGCGACCTCAACGACAAGCTGGCCCGCCAGGTCATCGAGGGCGTCCTCGCGGGCGAGGGCGACCCGGACACCGTCGTCGAGAAGCGCGGCCTGAAGGTCGTCTCCGACGAGGGCGCGCTGTCCACGGCCGTCGACGAGGCCATCGCCGCCAACGTGGCCATCGCGGACAAGATCCGCGGCGGCAAGGTCGCGGCCGCGGGCGCGCTCGTCGGCGCGGTCATGAAGGCCACCCGGGGCCAGGCGGACGCGGCGCGCGTACGTGAACTGATCCTGGAGAAGCTCGGCGTCGAGGGCTGACCCTGCGCGCAGGCGCGTCCCCCGAGGGGCGGCACACCCACGACCACGGGTGCGCCGCCCCTTGGACTTTCCCGCAGGACCTGTTGGACGTTCACCATGGAGCCGTACGAAATCCTTCCGCAGGTCACCCGGCTTGATTAGCTTCCCGGCTGACGACAGGAATCGGGAGGCTCAACTTGACCACGGACATTTCACGGCGACGGCTCCTCGCTCTCGGCGGCGGTGCGCTCGGCGCCGCGGCGGCGGGGTCGCTGCTGCCGCCGTCGCTGCAGGCCGCGATCGCCGCGCAGCCGGCACACTCGGCGGGGTCCGGAGGCCGTGACGGGCTCGGAGCCATCAAGCATGTGGTGATCCTGATGCAGGAGAACCGTTCCTTCGACCACTACTTCGGGACGCTCCGGGGCGTACGCGGCTTCGGTGACCGCAACGCCGTCGAGCTGCCCTCGGGCAAGCCGGTCTTCGAGCAGCCCGCGGCGCCGGGCACCTCCGTGCTGCCGTTCCCGGTGCGCGACGCCGCCGAGACACAGAAGAAGGACCTCCAGTACATCGGCGCGCTCGACCACTCCTGGAGCGGTGGCGGCAAGGCGTGGGCCGGCGGGTGGATGAGCGGCTGGGTGACCGCCAAGACGGCCGCCACCATGGCGTACTACGACCGCCGCGACATCCCGCTCCACTACGAACTGGCCGACACCTTCACGGTCTGCGACGCCTACCACTCCTCCATCCACTCCTCCACCAGCCCCAACCGCAACCACCTGTGGAGCGGGAAGACGGGCAACGAGCCGAACGGCAAGCGGGCCGTGGGCAACGACGCGTACGACGAGGGCACCCACCCCGGGTACGACTGGGGCACGTACGCGGAGCGGCTTGAGAAGGCCGGGCACAGCTGGCGCACGTACACCGAGTGGGAGAACTTCACCGACAACCAGATCGAGTTCTTCGCCACCTTCAAGGCGATCGCCCGCAAGGCGCTCGCGAAGACCGGCGGCCACACCTTCATGGAGTCCTTCTACTCCGCGGTGCGCGACGCGGACGCCACGGAGCGGGAGCGGCTGTTCGGTCTGCTGGAGGAGGGCGTCGCCACCCTCGACAAGACCGAACGCAGCCTCTTCGAGCGGGCGCTGCGCCGGGTGGAGACCGGGACGCTGGCCGACGAGTTCGCCAAGGACGTGGCGGCGGGCACCCTGCCCGAGGTCTCCTACCTGGTGCCCTCGGCCGTCGACTCCGAGCACCCGAGCGTCTCCTCGCCGATCCACAGCGCGACGATCGTCTACAAGGTCCTGGACGCGCTGGGCAAGCACCCCGATGTGTGGCGGCACACCGCCGTCTTCATCAACTACGACGAGAACGACGGCTTCTTCGACCATGTGCCGCCGCCGGTCGCCTCGCCCGAGGTGACCGAGGAGCAGTGGGAGGGCAAGCCCACCGGTCTCGGCATGCGGGTGCCGATGCTCGTCGTCTCGCCGTGGACCATCGGCGGCTACGTCTGCTCCGAGGTCTTCGACCACACCTCCGTCATCCGCTTCCTGGAGCGCTGGACCGGAGTGAAGGAACCCAACATCGGGGACTGGCGGCGCACCGTCACCGGCGACCTGACCTCGGCCTTCGACTTCTCGCGCGCACGCCGCCGCCCCGAGGTGGAGCAGCCGGGCGTCATTCCGCCGTTCAGCGGCCGCTGGGCGCCGAAGCCGCCGGCCGTGCAGCACATGCCCGCGCAGGAGCCCGGCGCACGCCCGGCCCGCGCGCTGCCCTACCAGCCGGACGCGCAGGCGAAGCTGGTGGACGGCGCGGTGCGGGTGGCCCTCAGCAACACGGGGCGCTCCTCCGCGCACTTCGCGCTGTATCCGTACGCCGGTGAGTTCCCCGCACCGCAGCACCGGGACGTGAAGGGCACGGCGCAGTGGACGGTGCCCGTCACCGGTGCGGCGTACCGGTTCACGGTGACGGGGCCGAACGGCTTCCGCCGTGAGTTCGCCGGAGCGGCGAAGGACGGCGCCCCGGCCGAGGTCGCCTCGCGGATCGACGCCCATGAGCGCGATCTGCATCTCACGCTCCGCAACACGGGGCGCACGACGCTCACCTTCACCGTGGAGCCGCTGGGCTACGCCGACGAGGCGGACCTGCGGGACTGGACCCGGACCATCAAGGTCAAGCCGGGACGCACCCGCACGGTGGTGCACTCGGCGGCCGACGCGCACGGCTGGTACGACCTGGCCGTCACCGTCGACGGGGACGACACCTTCCGGCGCCGGCTGATGGGACACATCGAGAACGGCCGGGCGAGCGTCTCGGGCTGACGAGCCGCCCGGCAGGCCCTCCGCACGGGAGTCCGGCGCCCACCCGGAACCACCGTGCCGCGGCCCGCGTGTCCCTGATCATGAGCGAACTGATCGAGAAATGGGACGGAGTCACGGCGGGTGCCGCCCCCGACGAGGCGGACCCCGTCGTCCTGGAGTGCGCCCGCCTGCTCGCCGCCGAACCGGACGGTGAGCAGGCGGTCCTGCTCACCTTCGGGCTGGTGAGCATGGCGCGGTACGTCCTCGGGCGACGCGGCACAGCCGTCGAGCGGGCCGTGGTGGACGCGCTCGGCGCCGCCGCCGAGGCCATGGACGAGCAGGGGCGCGGGTGCGGGCACGAGGCCCATCCGTACACCGACAGTCTGGAGGAGTGGGACACGGACGTGGACGGGCTGCTCGACGCGACGGACGTCGAGATTCCGTTCGATGAGTGGGACGCGGCCGAGGCCTGCCCCCGCAATGCCGCCGGATGGGCGCGGACGGCCGCCGACGTGATCCTGCCGGGCAGCACGGACGGCATCCCCGAGATCATCCCCGAAGACCATCAGAGATACATCCGCAGCCTGGACAGTGTGCTCAACGACTATCCGAACGGTGATCCGTTCTGGGACCTGGACATCCATGCCGGACCGCCCGGCGACCTCTCCCGGGCCGCTCTCGCCGGCTATGTCGTCGTCGCCCATGCGAACTGCTGGTACGCGGGGTCGGGCCGGATCAGACAGCGGTCGCTGCTCGACGACATGATCGAGGGCCTGGAGACCGTACTGCCGCAGCTGCCGGACGAGGCCTGCGCGCACGAGGACGGCGAGCACCCGGCACTGCGCTCCGGCAGCGCCGAGCAGGCCTCCGAGGGCATCCACCTGCAGAGCCCCGGCGGCCGGACCGTCCTGCGCGAGGAACACGCGGACGGATACGGGGCCTCGCTGGAGGCATGGACGTGCACCACCTTCCTGCGCACCCTCGCCGTCGAGGCCCGCGACCATCTGCGCGAATCGGTCGACAGACTCTTCGGCACCCGGGAGACGGCACATCTGGACCAGGTGTATCTGCGCCCCGACGGCCGGCTCGACATCGACTCGCTGAGCGAGCGGCATGTCCCGTTCAAGGACGAGACGGCCTCCGAGGAGGCGGCGCTCTGGGCGGCCCGGCGGTACGAGCAGCTCGGCCCGGACGGACCCGCGCTCGACCGGACCGTCCTACTGCTCCTGATGGGCACGGCGGCCGATTCCCTGGAAATGTCGTACGGGATCGCCCGCGAGATCCTCGGCATCCTCCGTACCGCTGCCACCACCCTGCCCGGCGGCGCATGCGACCACGCGGACGGCCACGAGCGCACGTCCGACCGCCTGGCACGCATCGCGCGCCTCTACGTCCCCGACGCGGACCCCGCCCCCGGCCCGGACTCCGGCCAGGGCTTCGGCAGCGAGGTGCTGACCTGCCCCGTCCATCTGGCGGAGGTCGTGACGAAGGGCATCGCGGAGATCGAGGGGCAGTTCGAGGAAGAGCTGGAGGCGGAGGAGGAACGACTGGCCGGGTGAGGTGGCCGGAGGCCGTTGCGAAGGGGGCCACGGCGAACCCCGCGGCCATTGTGAGTATGGCCACGAAAGGGACAAAGGATCACTTCAGGCTGCCAGAGTGACGGTTCTCAGGTCATGTGCCCTTTGCCGGTAATTCATGCTTTGTGCAGGCAAAGGGCCACGAACCAGCAGGGAGCTCGTCCGTTGGCTGCCATTGCCCGCTGGTGCATCAGGCACCGTCTCGTCGCCGTCCTCATCTGGCTGCTCGCCCTCGGCGGCACGGCCACCGCGGCGGGCTTCGCGGGTTCCGCTTACTCCAACGACTACGAGGTGCCCGGTACGGAGTCCGGCCGGGCCACCGAGCTCCTCAGGAGCGGCTTCACGGATCTCGGCGGTGACACCGACACCATCGTCTGGCACACCTCCGACTCCACCGTGCGGGCCGACGACGTCCGGCAGACGATGACCCGGACCCTGCACGCGGTCGAGGAACTGCCCGGGGTCGGCGCGGTCACCGGACCCTACGGGGCGTCCGGCACCGCGCAGATCAGCGCCGACGGACACACCGCCTACGCCGCGGTCACCTTCGACCGGCAGGTCGAGGACATTCCGGTGCAGCAGGTCAGGGCGGTCGTGGACACCGCGAAGGCGGCCGCCGGGGACCACCTCCAGGTGGAGCTGGGCGGCCCCGCCGTCGCCCTCACCGAGGCACCCGCCGTCCACCTCAGCGAGGCCGTCGGGGTCGTCGTCGCGGCGGTCGTCCTCTTCCTCGCCTTCGGCTCGCTCGCCGCCAGCATGCTGCCCATCGCCACCGCGCTGGTCTCCGTCGGCACCGCCTACGCGGGCACCGTACTGCTCGGCCATCTGATGACCGTCGCCGACTTCGCGCCCATGCTGGGCATGCTCATAGGGCTCGGCGTCGGCATCGACTACGCGCTGTTCATCGTCACCAGACACCGCAGAGGACTGCGCAGAGGCCTGTCGGTCACCGAGGCCGCGCAGACCGCCGTCGCGACGACCGGCCGCGCTGTCGTCTTCGCCGGGGCGACCGTCTGCATCGCGCTGCTCGGCATGCTGATCCTGCGGCTCGGCTTCCTCAACGGTGTGGCGATCGCGGCCTCGCTCACCGTCGTCCTGACCGTGGCCGCCTCCGTGACCCTGCTGCCCGCCCTGCTCTCCTTCATCGGCCCGCGGGCGCTGAGCCGGCGCGAGCGCAGACGGCTCGCCGAGCACGGCCCGCAGCCCGAGGTGCCCACGGGCTTCGCGGCCCGCTGGTCCGCCTTCGTCGAACGCCACCCCAAGCTGCTCGGGGCGTGCGCCGCCGTGGTGATGCTGGTTCTCGCGCTGCCCACCTTCTCCCTCCACCTGGGCACCTCCGACCAGGGCAACAACCCCTCCTCGTCGACCACCCGGCAGGCCTACGACCTGCTGGCCGACGGATTCGGCCCCGGCGTCAACGGACCGCTGACCATCGCCGCACAGCTGGACGGCGCCGACGACCGGCTCGCGATGGACGGTCTGCCCGCCACCCTGCGGTCCACCGAGGGCGTGGCCTCGGTCGGCCCGGTCACGTACAACAGCAGCGGCAGCACGGCCTTCGTCACCGTCGTACCGAAGTCGTCGCCGCAGTCCCAGGGGACCAGCGAACTCGTCGACCGGCTGCGCACGGACGTCCTGCCGAAGGCCGAGGAGAACAACTCGCTCCAGGCCCACGTCGGGGGAGTGACCGCCAGCTACGACGACTTCGCCCGGATCATCATCGGCAAACTCCCGCTCTTCGTCGGTGTGGTCATAGGGCTCGGCTGTCTGCTTCTGCTGCTGGCCTTCCGGTCGATCGGCATTCCGCTCAAGGCCGCGGTGATGAATGTGGCCGCCGTCGCCTCCTCGTTCGGCGTCGTCGTCGCGATCTTCCAGTGGGGCTGGGGGAGCGAACTGCTCGGGCTCGGCAGCTCGGGGCCCATCGAACCGTTCCTGCCGGTGATCATGGTGTCCGTGCTCTTCGGGCTGTCCATGGACTACCAGGTGTTCCTGGTGGGGCGGATGTACGAGGAGTGGCTGGAGACCGGTGACAACCGGCGGGCCGTCCGGGTGGGCCTCGCAGAGACCGGCCGGGTGATCAACTCCGCGGCCGTGATCATGATTTCGGTCTTCCTCGCCTTCGTCCTCAGCGGGGACCGGGTCATCGCCATGTTCGGCATCGCGCTCGCCGCCGCCGTCCTGCTGGACGCCTTCGTCCTGCGTACGCTGCTGGTCCCGGCACTGATGCATCTGCTGGGCGGGGCGAACTGGTGGCTGCCGCGCCGGCTGGACCGGCTGCTGCCGCGGATCAGCATCGAGCCTCCCGAATCGGGATCCGGGCCGCGGCATGCGAAGATCCCGCAGGCGGCGCGACCGGAACCGGTGGCGCAAGCGGTGGAAGCGGTTCGAGAAGGAGCATGATGTTCGCGGTACCCCTGGGCGACGACGGAGCGGAACTGCGGCCGCTGGAGATATGGCAGGCGCAGGAGTTCCTCGACCACATGGACCGGGCCCGGGAGCTCATCGATCCATGGATCCCCTTCGCCTCCTTCGCCACCGACCTGGACTCGGCGCGTGCGCTGCTGCGGAAGTACGCGGACAAGCAGGCGGCGGACGAGGGGCGGATCTACGGGATCTGGCTGGAGGACACGCTCGTCGGCGGTGTCATGTTCCGGATCTTCGACGCGGAGTCGGGGAACTGTGAGATCGGCTGCTGGCTGGAGCCGGCGGGCCAGGGGCGCGGCCTGATCACCCGGGCGTCCCGGAAGCTGATCGACTGGGCGGTGTACGAGCGCGGCATGCACCGCGTGGAGTGGGACGCGTCCGCGGCGAACACCGCGAGCATCGCCGTCGCCGAGCGGCTCGGCATGACGCGCGACGGGGTGCTGCGCGAGAACTACCTGTACCGGGGCGAGCGGCACGACTCCGAGATCTGGTCGGTGCTGGCCCCGGAGTGGCGGGCGCGGAAGGACTGATCCGAACGGGAGGCCCTATGCGCCGGGGCCGAAGCTGGCCGGTACGTATCTGCTCTGGTGCTCGCGGTACGAGCGGGCCAGGTGGTGCTGGAGCCGGACGTGGCGGAACTGGTACACCGCGCCGGTCTGGCGCAGCACGCCCCGGCGGTAGGCGTCGTCCAGGAACGCCACCGTGTCCCAGGGCAGCTTGCCGGTCAGGGGCAGCCAGACGCGCGACAGGACCAGCCAGCGTCCCCAGGCGGTGAACGAGAGCGCATACGAACACGTGCCGCCGATCCCGCCGACGGCACCGATGACGAGCCCGTCCGCCACGTTCCAGCCCAGCGTTCCGAGGATTCCGTCGAGCAGGCCGGTGATCAGGTGCCCGCCGACCGCGATCGCCAGGGTGAGCATCGGTACCAGTACGAGAACCTGCCGGAGCACCGTCGCGCGGTTCGCGGCCAGGAGGCCGGCCGGGGTGGCCGCCGAGGTGACGTCCAGCGGCGCTTCGAGCGCGGCCATGATCCCGAAGACGACTCCGGCGCCCGCCCCGAAGATCAGGCCGAGGACCAGCATGTTGATGAGCGTGCCCTTGATCACCAGCTCGTTCGCGAGCGGAATCCCGTAGAACAGCCGGCGCTGGAGGGCGAGGGCACAGGCGCATCCGACGCCCATCACGAATCCGCCCAGCAGAACGGCACCGAACCGGGCGACGAACGCACGCACGGGTCTGCGGCCGATGCCGGTGCCCGCGCCGGGAAGCCGCAGTCGCACATGGGCCGGTTCGAAGGCCGTGGTGCCGAACCGGGCCAGGATCGCGTGGACGCATCCGAAGGCGAGACCGGCGACCGCACCCATCGAACCCCCGAGCAGGAGGGCCTCGTCGACGGGGAAGGGCAGGTTGATCACGTTGACGAACCACTCGGCGAGGGCGACGCAGAGCGCCGACGACACGACCACCGACAGAAGGCGCGTGGACAGCCGCAGCGAATCGCCGATCCGCCACCACGCGAGGTCCTGCTGCTCACGGTCGAGCCGGGCCAGATGGTGGGCGAGGTAGCCGAGCCAGCGCTCGGCGCGTTCCGGGTCCCGGTTCCGCTCCCGGCGGCCGGCGGCGCTCCGCTCGGCGACGCGCCGGCGGTAGACCGTCGGCACGAAGCCCGCGAGCAGGTGTTCCTCCAAGGAGTTCTCGTCCGGGAACCGCTCGGCGTCCAGCAGCTCCGCCGGATTCCGGTCGGGCGCCTCGCTGTACATCGTCCGCGCCAGAATGATCATGAGCGGGGTGCTCAGGACCCTGGCCAGGGGGGTGCTCGCGCCGCTCTCGCGGGCGCGCAGCCGGTCCAGTACGGGGGTCCAGACCGCCGAGCTCCCGCCGTCGTCGCGGGGGACCGGCCGCGACGTCCTGGGCAGGTAGGCGGAGAGGTCGTCGAGGGTGAGATCGATGAGCTCCAGACCGGCGGCCCAGACCAGCGGTGCGTTCGTCCGCTGCACGGCCTCGGCGAACTCGCCGCGCCGGCTGGTCAGGACGAGCGGGAGCGAGGTGGAGTTGAGCACCTCCAGGGCCGTGCTCCGCAGACCTTCGGCGATCTCGTCGAACCCGTCCAGGACCGGCAGCACGAGATCCGCGTCGACCAGGGCGGCCGCCAGCGTCGACCCGCCGGGGGCCCGGCGGGTCAGGTGCGGGTGGTCGCGCACCAGGCGGTCGATCAGCCAGTCCCGCAGCGCGACGGCCGACGGATCCCAGGAGCCGATGCCGAAGATCACCGGCACCCGGTCGTGCGGCTCCCGGGCCTCCAGCTGGTCCAGGACGAACCTGATCGTCAGGATCGACTTGCCGGATCCGGCCCGGCCGAGGACCACCAGCCGCCCGGACCCGATCCGCCGGTAGACCTCGGCCACGCTGCCCAGATCGCCGCTCAGATCCATGCGGTCGGGCGTCGCTCCCGGCGGCAGACGCTGAATGTTCTCCGAATGGTCGGTCAGGGATTCGGGGGCGTCCCGCCAGCGAACGGGGAGCGGAAAGGGATCGTGGACGCGGCGGTGTTCCTCCTCGCGCTGCCAGCGGCGCCTGATTTCCCATGCCAATTCGACGGCGGCGGTGGCGATTTCGCTGTGAACCGGTAGCGGGAGAGCTGCGGGACGGGCTCGCGGTCCGGAATTCTGCCCGGAATTCGTTCCTGGGTTCGTTCCGCGGTTCGGTCCGGAGTTCTGCGCGGGAATCGTGGTGGGAGCGGATTCGGGAACGGAACCGGATCGGGGTTCGTGCGCTGGTCCGGGATCGGGGGCCGCGGGGCCGCCGGCCGGCTCGGCCTGCGACTTCGCGAGCGTGGCGGCGAGCCGCTGACGGTCCTCGGGGCCGGCCCCCAGCGCGTCCGCGAGCAGGTTCACCGTACCCAGTCGGTGATCGCCGGATCTGCCGTTCTCCAGTCTGCGGATCGTGCGCACGCTCACTCCGGAGCGTGCCTCCAGCTGCTCCTGCGTGAGCCCCGACCGATTGCGCAGCCGACGCAGCAAGGTGCCCAGCTGATCCGCCACTTCGACATCCCTCCACCACCGAGCGCGGTCGCGATGACCTTACCGGTGACGGCCGGTCATATATGGCCGGTCGCCTGTCCTGTTAACCGAATGGCGCGAACCGCACGATCAGTGGTGCCCGGCCGGTGCGCCGACACGGGGCGGCGCACTCCGCCGGGCATCCGGGAAGCGCCTCGCACGGCTCTCTCCTGCTACGACTCATGAGGAGTTGACATGGCCTACCGGTTCTGGTGCGGCGAATGCGGATTCAAGACGCAGTGGCTCGCGGAATCCGAGGGCGCCCAGCGTCAATTGGACCACTACGTCAAACAGCACCCCGGAATTCCCGCCGGTGGCCATGTGGAGACCAATCGGAAGAATCTGAACGGTGGCATCGGATGCCTTCAAGCGGCAGGAATCATCGTCCTGTTGCTGATCATCGCAGCCGCGTGCCGGCGCTGAGGCGCGGCTGGAATCGGGCCACACAGCCGGAATGACCGACCGACCGAAAGGGACAGGAAATAAAATGAGCATGCTCGACGATTTCGAAGCAGGTATCGCGGCCGCATCGGCGCAGCCGGACACAGCCGACGCGGCCGGGCGCCCCTCACCGGTGCGCCGGTGCCGGCGCTGGCTGCTGCCGGTGGCCACCGCGGCCTGCCTGCTGATGACCGGCGCGATCCCGGCGACCGCCGCCGCCCCGGCCACCGGCTCCCCGGCCACCGCCGCCGCGACCCCGGCCGACATCCTGGAGGCGGGGGCCCAGCAGGGCGTCGCCGACGGGTACCCGGGTGTCATCGGCATGATCCGGCAGGGGGACACATCCCAGTACGTGCACGCAGGTGTCGGCAACCGCGCGACCAAGGCGGCCGCGGACCCGAAGGCGAAGTTCAGGATCGGCAGCAACACCAAGGCGTTCATCTCCACCGTGCTGCTCCAACTGGAGGGCGAGAAGCGGCTCTCGCTGGACGACACCGTCGCCAAGTGGCTGCCGGGGGCGGTCGCGGCCAACGGCTACGACGGCGCCAGGATCACGATCCGTCAGCTGCTCAACCACACCTCGGGCCTGCCCGACTACCTCGGCTCCCTCCAGATCAACGGGCCGTACTACCTCAACACCAACCCCAGGGAGGTCCTGCCGCCGCAGACCCTGGTCGACATCGGCCTCGGCCTGCGCGCGCCGACGTCCGCACCGGGGGAGAAGTTCGGCTACTCCAACACCAACTACGTACTCGCGGGCATGGTGATCAAGGCGGTCACCGGCTCGGAACCGGCCGCGGAGGTCCAGCGGCGCATCATCGAGCCGCTCGGCCTGCACGACACCAGTTTCCCCACCGCCGACCCCGCGCTCTACGGCAACTACCTCCACGGCTACGTACTGCGGGCCATCCTCATCGACGACGCCACGGTCTCCAACGTGCAGGTCAGCGGGAGCGCCGGTGCCATCGTGTCGACCATGGACGACCTGGCCACGTTCTCCCGGGCGCTGCTGACCGGAAAGCTCCTGGAACCCGCACAGCTGGCCGAGATGAAGACCACCGTCCCGGTGACCGCCGACGCCGGATACGGGCTGGGCATCGAACATGTGAAGCTGCCGTGCGGGAAGTCGGTCTGGGGGCACAACGGCGCGGTGCTCGGCTACTTCAGCGAGTGGATGACCAGTGAGGACGGCACCGAGCAGGTGCTGCACGCGAACAACGAGTTCCATATGCAGGCCGGAACTCCGGGACAGACCCACACGGGCACGGCCATGACGGACGCGTTCTGCGCCCTCTGAGGACCGCGACCGGGAGGGAGCTCCCGGCGGCCGGGCCGATGAGCGGCCCGGCCGCCGGGCGGGGCCCTTCACTCACCGCGAGAGCCGCCCGCTCTCGGAGAGGACACCCGATGAGAACACCGCAGACCACCCGGCGGGCGCGGATGAGGACGGCCGTCGCCGCTGCCGCGCTGACCGTGACCGCGATGCTCGCGGCCCCGCCCGCACACGCCGAGGGCGCCGCCCCTCCAGTGCTGACCGACGGATTCGGCCTGACCCAGGTCGCCGGGGGCACCGAGGTGCACTCGGACACCGACTTCACCATCACCGTGACCACCCCGCAGGTGGCCGGGAAGCACAAGATCCGCATCTTCCTCCCCAGCGGCTATCGGGCCGACCCGGACAAGCGTTGGCCGGTGGCGTACTTCCTGCACGGCGGCCCCGGAAACCCGGACGACGCCGCGGCGGCCCCGGCGCTGCGCTCGGACTCGATGATCACCGTCGTGCCGGACGGCGGCCGGAAGGGCTGGTACGCCGACTGGGTCATGCAGAACACCGCCGAGGGTGCGGCGAACTGGGAGACCTTCCACCTGAAGCAGGTCGTCCCCTTCATCGACGCCAATCTGCGCACCATCGTGGACAGGGACCACCGGGCCGTCGTCGGCCTCTCGATGGGCGGCTTCGGCGCCCTGCACTACGGCGAGGCCCGCCCCGACCTCTTCGGTCACGTCGCCTCCCTGTCCGGCGGCATCGACCTCGGCATGGCGGAGGTCCGCGCGGCGGTCCTGGCCACGGAACTCGATCTGACCGGCGCCTGGTGCGCGGTGAGCACCTCCACCCCGTCCGGGACGGGCCGGTGCACCGGATACGGGCCCACGGTCGACAGCGACGCGATCTTCGGCTCCCCGTACCCGGTCCTGAACGCGGACCGGATCTGGAAGGCGGTCGACCCGGCCGCCCCGGTCAACCTGGCCGAACTCGCCGGAACCGACGTCACGCTCTACACGGGCGACAACGACGTGATCGACCACTTCACCGCGATCGCCGCCAGGAACGTCAGGACCCGCATGGACACGCTCGGTCTGCCGAGCCGCCTGGTCGACTACGGCGACGGGTCGGCGCTCGCGCCCACCTGCGACGGCGGCCACAACTACGGCTGCTGGGCCGCCGCGCTGGCCGACTACGTGCCCCGGCTCCAGGACTCGTTCGACACGGCGGGCTGACCCCGGAAGGGAGCAGACCCGGCCCCCGGCCGGCGGGCGCCCGCCCGTCGGCCGGGCGGTCGTTAAGGGCGCTCTCATCCGGGCCGCCTAGCGTGCGGAACATGAACCCCACGACTTCCGCGAACCCCACCGACCCCACTGCCCCCTCGGTATCCGATGCCGAGGCGACCGCGACCGAGGAGACCGCGACCGAGGACGCCGCGCTCGACATGGTCAAGAAGGACGAAGTCGCGGGCGAGGCCGATGGAGCCGACGGAACTGCTGGAGCCGACCGGGCCGACGAGGCAATCGCCGAGGACGACGACCTGGACCCGGACGGCCTCGACGACCTCGACGACTCGGTCAAGCAGTCCTCCGGCCTCGGCGCGGCGGCCGCCGCCGTGGCCGCGGCAGGTCTCGGTGTCGTCGCGCTCACCGGGTCCTGGACCGGCAAGGTCGTCGCCGAGCGCGAGACCCTGATCGGCCAGATCAAGACCTCGGCCGGTGGCAGTGCCGCCCAGCAGATCTCCGAGATCTACGGCGACGCCTGGCACTCCACCGCACTGGTCAACGGACTCTTCGCCCTGCTCGCCCTGCTGGCCGGGGTCTTCGCCCTGGTCCGCCCGGCCTTCGGCGCACCCTCCGCCGACCCGCAGCCCGGCTGGGTGCGGGCCGTCGCGACCGCCGGCATCGCGCTCGGTGTCCTCGGCCTGGTGATCTCCGCAGGCATGTACTTCGACCTCATCGTGCCGCTGCCGACCGCGGGCTCCGCCGGCTGAGCACAGCGGCCGGGGGGCACGGCACAGGACATCCGCCCCGGGGGCACGGCATAGGGCATCCGCCCGGGGGATCCGGTCCCGCATACGGCAGGGGCCGCGATTCTCTAAGGCTTCCCGCCCGCGAAGATGCGGATCCTGCCCGATGCGGCGACACCCCCCGGGGGACGACAGTGAAGGCACGGCAGAACCACTGCCGACCCCATCAGGCCCCAACGGGCCGTCGTCCTCCGGGAGAAACACATGTACACCTTCGAACTCCACACGCTGCGCATGGCCGAACTGCACCGCCGGGCCGAGCAGGAACGACTCGTCCGGGAGGCCGCTCGCGCCCGCCGGGTCGCCCGCAGGGCCGCCCGGCATCCCGGCCCCAAGGAAGCGGAGGGGCCGGTGAGTACGGACCGGAAACGATTCGTCCACGCCGCGTGAAGCCCGGGTGACGGCGCCTCGTGTCCGGTGGACCGATGACCGCGGAACCGGCGTCCGACGGACCCGGACCGATGCTCGACGGTTCTGATCCGGGGCCGGACGGTCCGGGTCGGGACGTTTCTGGTCCGGGGCCGGACGGTCCGGGTCGGGACGTTCCTGCCCCGGGGCTGGACCTTCCTGGCCCGGACCTTCCTGGTCCGGGGCCCGCGCGGCCGGACCCGTGTGCGATGCTCGGCGACGTGGAGACCAGGTCCGTCAGTCCCGTGTTCGTCGGCCGCGAGGGCGAGTTCGCCTCGCTCGTCGACGCGCTCGCCCGCGCCGGCGCGGAGGGCGCCGACACCCCGGGCGAACCGCAGGCCCTGCTGGTCGGCGGTGAGGCGGGGGTCGGCAAGACCCGGCTGGTCGAGGAGTTCCTCGCGGCCGCGGTCCGCCGCGGCGCGGCCGTCGCCGTCGGCGGCTGCGTCGAGATCGGTGCCGACGGCCTGCCCTACGCCCCGTTCTCCACCGCGCTGCGGGCCCTGCGCCGCACCCTGCCCGAGGAGGTCGCCGCGGCCTGCGCGGGGCAGGAGGGCGAGCTGGCCCGGCTGCTTCCCGAGCTCGGCGAGGCCGACCGGGACGCGACCGGCGAGCACAGCACCGCCCGCCTCTTCGAGCTCACCGCCAGACTGCTGGAACGCATCTCCGCCGAACGCGCCGTCGTCCTCGTCCTGGAGGACCTGCACTGGGCCGACGCCTCCACCCGCCACCTCCTCGCCTACCTCTTCCGCACCGTGCGCAACGGCCGCCTCGTCGTGATCGGTACCTACCGCTCCGACGACATCCACCGCCGCCACCCGCTGCGCCCCCTCCTCGCCGAGCTGGACCGGCTGCGCACCGTCCGCCGGATCGAGCTCGCCCGTTTCAACCGCGCCGAGGTCCACCGCCAGCTCACCGGCATCCTCGCCGCCGCCCCCGAGGCCGCCCTCGCGGACGAGATCTTCGAACGCTCCGACGGCAACGCCTTCTTCGTCGAGGAACTCGCCTGCAGCCTGGAGAGCGGTGACCACTCCCGGCTCTCCGACTCGCTGCGCGACCTCCTGCTCGTACGGGTCGAGGCGCTCCCCGACGACGCCCAGCAGGTCGCCCGGATCGTCGCCGAGGGCGGCTCCGCCGTCGAGTACGGACTGCTCGCCGCGGTCGCCGGGCTGACCGAGGACCAACTCATCGAGGCGCTGCGGGCGGCCGTCGGCGCCAACCTGCTGCTCACCACCCCGGAGGGCAGCGGCTACCGCTTCCGGCACTCCCTGGTCCGTGAGGCCGTCAGCGACGACCTGCTGCCCGGCGAGCGCTCCCGGCTCAACCGGCGCTACGCACAGGCCCTGGAGGCCGACCCCGCCCTCGTCCGCGCCGGGGAGCGCGCCACCCGCCTCGCCAGCTACTGGTACGGCGCCCACGATGCCGCCAAGGCGCTGCCCGCCGTACTGAAGGCCTCCGTCGAGGCCCGCCGCCGCTACGCGTTCTCCGAACAACTCCGCCTGCTGGAACGGGCGATGGAGCTGTGGGACGACGCCCCCGACGACGTGCGCCGCACCCTGCGGCCCATCGACTACGCCGAGAGCTACCCGGCCTGCGGCTGCGACCCCGACACCACCCCGCTGCGCTATCTCGACCTGATGGCCGAGGCCACCGTCGCCGCCCGGTTCGGCGGCCAGCGCGAACGCGCCCTGGCCATCGCCAAGAAGGTCATGCGGGTCCTGGAGGGCGAGAACGACCCGTTGCGCGCCGCCTGGTTCTGGGTCCAGCGCTCCCGGCTGATGCAGGACCTCTCCCGCGGCGACGGCCGGGAGGAGCTGGCCACCGCCCAGAAGCTCGTCCGCGGCCTGCCCCCGTCCGCCGTCCACGCCGATGTCCTGATGAGCGTGGCGGGATGGGGCGCCCTGCACCGCCCCGGCGCCGAGACCCTGCTCGCCGCCGACCGGGCGGTGGAGTACGCCAGGCTCGTCGGCGACGAGTACATCGAGCTGCACGCCCGGCTCACCCGCGGCTGGCTCACCGCCGAGGCGGGCGGCGTCGACGAGGGCATCGCCGAGATGTACGCCGTCCGCGACCGCGCCGACGAACTGCACCTGGTCGGCATCATGAGCCGGGCAGGTATCAACCTCCCCTCCACCCTCGAATCCATGGGCCGCTCCCTGGAGGCCGTGGCCGCCGCGGACCACGGCATCGAGATCAGCCTCAGCCACGGCATCGCCGACATGGAGGCCTGGGTCCGCTGCAACCGGGCGGACTCGCTGTTCTCCCTGGGGCACTGGGACGAGAGCCGGGCCACCACCGACGCGGCGGCCCGCGCCGCCCGGTCCGGCAAGGCGCATGGAATCGTGGCCTCGCGCCGCACCGAACTCGCCCTGGCCCGGGGCGACCTGGCCGAGGCGGAGGCGCAGCTCGCCCTGGCCCGGCGCAGTTTCGGCTCCCGGGACCCGCAGCCCCAGCACGTCATCGCCCCCGCGCGCCATGCCATGACCCTTGCCGTGCAACAGGGCCGGCTGACCGATGCGCGGGCCGAGTTCGAGGCCCGATCGGAGCAGGGATTCCCGCCCGGCACCCAGCGGTACGCCCTGCCGCTGCTCCATGTCGCGGCCGCCGCCGAGGCCGACGCCCGGGGCCTGCCCGCCGCCGACCCGGGCCGGCCGGCGATTCTCGCGCGCATCCGCGCCCACCTGAAGGGGCTGCCGATGCTCATCCCCGTCTGGGCCGCCCATGGTCTCCTGATCGATGCCGAGCTGGCCAGGGCGGAGGGCCTCGACACCCCCGGCCACTGGTCCCGCGCGGCTGCCGCCTTCGCGCCCCTGCACCGCCCGTACGAGCTGGCCCGGATCCAGCACCGCTGGGCCGAGGCCCTCCTCGTCGCCGGCGGTGACCGGTCCACCGTCACCGCCCTGCTGCGCGAGGCGCACGCCACCTCCGTGCGGCTCGGCGCGCGCCCGCTGACCGGGACCGTCGAGCTGCTGGCCGGCCGTGCCCGCATCGCCCTCACCGCCCCGGACCGCGACACCGCCCCCGGGATCCCGTCCGCCGTCACCGTCCCCGCCGAGGACGGCACCGGCGACGGTGCCGTCGACCGGGAACGCACCGAGGACCGGCTGCGCGAGGCGGCCGCGGCCGCGGTGGAGTCCTTCGGGCTGACGCGGCGCGAACAGGACGTGCACCGGCTGGTCGCGGCGGGCCACACCAACCGCAGGATCGCCGAGGAGCTCTACATATCGCCCAAGACGGCGAGCGTGCACGTCTCCAGCATTCTCGCCAAGCTCGGCGTCTCCAGCCGCGGCGAGGCGGCCGCCCTCGCCCACCGGCTCCGGCTGTACCCCACCCCGGACACCCCCTGACCGTGGCCGGCCCGCATCGCTCCCTCAGACCCGGGCGTCGGGGGCGTCCGGGTCCTGACCGGGGCCCCGGTCCTTGGCGGCATGGGCGCCCGGGTTCTGCTCGGGTCCCCGCTCCGTGCCGGCGTGGGCGTCGGTGGCCTGCTCGGGTCCCCGGTCCGTGCCGGCCGCGGCGTCGGTGTCCGTGCCGGGGGCTCTGACGACCACTTTTCCGGAGGCCAGGTCTATCGGCCCGCGCCCCGGGTCACCGACGCCGAGATCCACCCGGGTCAGCTCCAGCCGCTTCTGCTCCTCGGCGGCGTGCTTGCGGCCCGGTGCGAAGAGTTCCTCGAAGAAGTTGAACACCGGCCGCACGCCCTTTCACCTGCTGTAGCCGCTACCGCACCGCCAGCTCCAGGATCCTGTCGTCTCCGGGCTCGGGGGTGCCACGGGTGTCCGTATTGCTCGTGACGAGCCAGAGCTTGTCGCCGCCCGCGGCGAGCACGGTACGCAGACGGCCGTATTTCCCTTCCAGGAACGACTGCGGCGCCGCGAGAGGTTCCCTCCCGCCGCTGCCGGACAACGGAATCCGCCAGAGCCGCTTCCCGCGCAGGCCGGCCATCCAGATCGAACCCTTGACGAAGGCGATTCCGCTCGGGGACGCCTCGGACGTCTTCCACTGTGCCACGGGATCGATGAAACCCTTCCGCCCCGCCCGGCCCTCGGCCTCCGGCCAGCCGTAATCACCGTCCGGCACGATCCGGTTCAGCTCGTCCCAGGTGTCCTGCCCGAACTCGGACGCCCACAGTTGCTGCCGCCCGTCCCAGGCCAGCCCCTGCACATTGCGGTGGCCGTACGAATACACCACGGAGTCGGCCGCCGGATTGCCGTGCAGCGGTTCCCCGTCCGGAGTCATCCGCAGGATCTTGCCGGCCGGCGACTTCTTGTCCTGGGCGAGGGAGTCGTCGCCCGTGTCCCCGGTGCCCGCGTACAGCATGTGGTCGGGGCCGAAGGCGATCCGCCCGCCGTTGTGGATCGCCCCCTTGGGGATGCCGCGCAGGATCGTGTCCGGCGCGCCCAGCAGCCGGCCGGGCGTGGTGCCGTTCTCGTCGTACTGCATGCGGGCGATGCGGTTGTCGGACTCGGTCGTGAAGTACGCGTACACCAGGTGGTCCGCGCCGTACGTGGGGGAGACCGCGATCCCCAGCAGTCCGCCCTCACCGGCGGGCGACACCCCGGGCACTGCTCCCAGCAGGGTCTTCTTGCCGGTCTTCCCGTCGATCCGGGTGATCGTGCCCTTGTCGCGGGAGGAGACCAGCAGATCACCGCCGGGCAGCGCCGCCAGCCCCCAGGGCGAGTCCAGGCCCTCGGTGAGCGTCGACACCACCCGCACCGAGCCCTTCGCGGGCGGCAGGGACGGCGAGGCGGACGGCTTCGGGGCGGAGGAGGAGCGGGCGACCGGTGGCGTCCCGCCGACGCCCGCCGTGCCGGCGGAGCCACCGTCCGAGGAGCACCCCGAGATCAGCACCAGCGAGCCGGCCGCCAGCGCGGCCACCGTCCCGCGGCGCAGGCCACGGCGGCGGCCCCGCGGCCCGGCGGGGCCTCGTACAGATCCGAACAGAACACCGCGCACAGCACCGATCCCTTCGACGGCCACCTGACCACTGTTCTTACACCGCGGCCCCGCCCCGGGGCTCACGACGCCCGCCAATTCTGCCGACCGGTGCTCGGGGGCGGGGGGACCTCAGTCCCAGGACCCCTGCGCCCTGGGCAGCGCGGCGATCTCCGCCAGATCCCGCGGGGTCAGGGTGAGCCCGGCCGCCCCCGCGTTCTCCACCGCCCACTGCTCCCGCTTGGTGCCCGGCACCGGCACCACATGCGGCCCCTGCCGCAGCACCCAGGCCAGCGCCACCTGCGCGGCAGTCGCCCCGTGCCGCTCGGCGATCCGCCGCAGCCCGACGACCACCGGCTGGTTCGCCGCCATCATCTCCGCCGTGAACCGGGGATGCCGGGCGCGCAGGTCCTCCGGCTCGAAGCCCTGCCCCGGCGTCAGCGTGCCGGTCAGATAGCCGCTGCCCAGCGGCATCGCCGCCAGCAGCCCGACACCCCGCGCCGTGCACCACGGAAGCAGGGACTCCAGCGCCTCCGGCGACCAGACCGAGAGCTGCGCCTGCACCGCGCTCACCGGGAAGACCTGCTGCACCCGCTCCAGCTGACGGATCGTTTCGTCGTACATCCGCGAGCCCGGCCGGCGCGAGGCCCGTGCCCCGACCGCGCAGAGCCCGAGCGCCCGCACCTTTCCGGCGGTCACCAGCTCCGCCATCGCACCCCAGGTCTCCTCGACCGGCACCTCGGGATCGGCCCGGTGCAGCTGGTACAGATCGATCACATCGGTCTGGAGCCGGCGCAGCGAGGCGTCGCAGGCCCGCCGCACATAGCCGGGACGGCCGTTGGCCACGATGTGCTGATCACCCACCAGCAGTCCGCACTTGGTGGAGACGAACGCGTCCGGCCTGCGGCCCTTCAGCGCCCGCCCCACCAGCAGCTCATTGGTGAACGGGCCGTACATGTCGGCCGTGTCGAGCAGTTGGACGCCCGCGTCGAGCGCGGCGTGCACCGTACGCAACGCACGGTCACCGCGCTGCTGCGAGGCGCTGTACGCCCAGCTCATCGGCATGCAGCCGAGACCGACCGCCCCCACGGCGAGCGCCGCCGCACCGAGACTCCTGCGCTCCAACTCCCCGATCCTCCCCAGGCCCTGCCGTCGAACCGGGCCCATGCCCCGCCGTCCACGGGACCGCACCGCACCCCAAAGTAACCTCTGCCGCCCGCCGCTCCTCGCACGGCCTCCGCCGATTAGCCTCCTGACCATGACGAAGACCTCCGACGTGACGAAGACGCCCGACGTATGGCTGCCGTTCCCGGCCGACGAGATCGAGGGGCTCCCCGAGGGGCTCAACTACCTTTTCTGGGACGGCGAACCGGACTACCCCGCCGACCCCGCCGACTGCGCCTTCTACGTCGTGCCGTACATGAAGGGCTCCGAAGTCGCGGTCCGGCCGCTCGGCGGCATGGCGGGCGTCCGGGTCGTGCAGACGCTCTCCGCGGGCATCGACCACGTCGAGCCCGGGCTCGGCCTGCTGCCGGCCGGGGTGCGGCTGTGCAACGCCAGGGGGGTCCACGAGGCGTCCACCGCCGAGCTCGCCCTCACACTGATCCTCTCCTCCCTGCGCGGCGTCCCCGGGTTCGTCCACGGCCAGGACAAGGAGGAGTGGCGGTCCGGCTTCTACCCGGCGCTCGCCGACAAGTCCGTGCTGATCGTGGGGTACGGGTCGATCGGCGCGGCCATCGAGGACCGGCTCGCGGCCTTCGAGTGCGCGCGGGTGGCGCGCGTCGCGCGCTCCGCACGGACAGCCGCACGCGGCCCCGTGCACACGCTCGACGACCTGCCGGCACTCCTGCCCGAGGCCGATGTCGTCGTGCTGTCCACCCCGCTGAACCCGTCCACGCAGGGGCTGGTCGACGCGGAGTTCCTCGCCGTGATGCGGGACGGGGCGCTGCTCGTGAACGTCGCACGCGGCGGCGTCGTCGACACCGAGGCACTGCTGCTCGAACTCCGGTCCGGCCGGCTGCGGGCCGCCCTCGACGTCACCGACCCGGAACCGCTGCCCGCCGGCCACCCGCTCTGGCATGCTCCGAACGTCCTGATCACCCCGCACGTGGGCGGCAGCACATCGGCCTTCGAGCCACGCGCCAAGCGCCTGCTGGCCGCGCAGCTGCGCCGGTTCGCCGCGGGGGAACCGGTGCAGAACGTGGTACGCACCATCGACTGACCACGCTGCGGAGCTTCTCGGTCGCACACTGTTCCGGACAGCACCCTTGATCGTCACGGAGAGTAGAGAAGCTATGTCCCTGCGTGACCAGTCTGGTGTATCGTCCCGAAAGGGGCGCTGCGCCGGGGAAGGGGACGGCGCCGGGGAGGACGCGACACGCGAGGGGGCGACGGGCGATGTACGGCCGATGGGTGCATGATCCGACACCGCCGGACAGCCGACGGGGGATGGCGGGCCGCCGGGTGCGAGCGCACCCGACGACACCGGGGGCGCCCCGGTGAGCGCGCCGGCCGACGCCCTCGGCGCGCTCCTCTCCCGGAGGACGGCCGTGGGCGGCGCGTCCGCGATGGTCTGGCAGGTCCTGCTCGGCGTCGTCTGGGCCGGATATGCCGCGGGGGCGGTCCTCGGCTGGGGTTCGCCGCAACTGGCGCTCGTCATGGGGGATTTCGGTCTCAGCGCGGCGGCGCTGATCGCCGCCGTCTCCTGCTTCCGCTACGCGCGGGCCGGCAGCAGCCGGTTCCGGCCCGCCTGGCTGCTCTTCTCGCTCTCCTCGTTCATGGCCTCTGCGGGCAACGCGGTCTGGGGCTGGTACGAGGTGGTGCTCGGACTCCCGGTGCCCACCCCCTCCCTGGCCGACGTCTTCTTCGTCTGCTTCGCGCCGCCCGCCATCGTGGGGCTGCTCGTCCTCGCCAAGCGCCCCGTCACCCGGGCCGGGTGGCTCTGCCTCGCGCTGGACTCCTGGCTGATCGGCGGATCACTCCTCACGCTCTCCTGGAGCCTCGCCCTCGCCCACACCGCGCATCTGGTGGACGCCGAGGGCGTGAGCGTGGCACGCGCCGCGCTCGCGCTGGCCTATCCGCTGCTGGACATCGTGCTGGTCTCCATGGTGCTGGCCCTGCACTTCCGGCGGTCCAACGTCAACCGCTCCGCGGTGAACACCGCCGTTGCCGCGCTCGCCCTGACGGTCCTGTCCGACGCCCTGTTCACCTCACCGCTGCTGCGCCAGACCTACCACTCCGGCCAGATGCTGGACGCGGGCTGGTTCGCCGGCTCGCTGCTCCTGGCGTACGCCCCCTGGGGCGCGAACAGGGCCGCGGACAACGCCCTCCCGCCACGGAGCACCCTTCCCGCCAGCCGCCCCATCGCGGGATCGCTGGCCGCGCTGACGCCCTATCTCGCCGCCGCCGTCTGCACCCTCGGCATTCTCTACAACGCCGTCGAGGGCCGCCGGGTGGACCGCGTCGTGATCCTCACCGGCTGCACGGTGGTGCTCGCCCTGGTCGTCCGGCAGGGCATCATGCTCGTCGACAACATCGCCCTCACCCAGGAACTGGCGCAGAAGGAGAACCACTTCCGATCCCTGGTGCAGGGCTCCAGCGACGTCATCATGATCGCCGCCCCCACCGGTGTGCTGCGCTACGTCAGCCCCGCCGCCGCCGGGGTGTACGGGCGCGAAGCCGACGACCTGGTCGGCGCCGAGCTCGCCTCGATCATCCACCCGGAGGACCTGGGGCGGGTGGTCCACGAGGTGCGCCGGTTCCTCGCCGCACCGCCGAGCGAGGAGCCCACCACCCGGATCGAGTGCCGCTTCAGATCCGGTACGGGCGACTGGCTCAACGTCGAATCCACGGTCAACCGCCACCAGGGCGGCCTGATCCTCAACAGCCGCGACGTGACCGAACGGGTCCGGCTGCAGGCCCAGCTGCAGCACAACGCCGAACACGACCCGCTCACCGACCTGCCCAACCGGGCCCTGTTCACCAAGCGGGTCCGCCAGGCCCTCGGCGGCCGCCGCTCCGGCGACTCCGGCACCGCCGTGCTCTTCATCGACCTCGACGGCTTCAAGGCGGTCAACGACCGCCTCGGCCACCAGGCCGGCGACGAGCTCCTCGTCCAGGCCGCCCGCCGCCTCCAGGAATCCGTCCGAGCGGGCGACACCGCGGCCCGCCTCGGCGGCGACGAATTCGCGACGATCATCCTCGGCGACGGCACCCGCGACCAGTCCGCCCGGGAGTGCCAGGTCCACGAGATCGCCGACCGCCTGCGCCTCACCCTCTCCCAGCCGTACCGGATCGGCACCGGAGAGGTCCGGGTCGCCGCGTCCATCGGGGTCGCCTTCGCCGAGCCCGGCATCACCCCCAGCGACCTCATGCGCAACGCGGACCTCGCCATGTACCGCGCCAAGGCGGGCGGCAAGGACCGCGTCGAGCTGTACGCCCCGCAGATGCAGGCCGAGGTGGTGCGCCGCTCCGAGCTGGCCGCCCGGCTGCGCACCGCCCTGCGTGACGGCGAGTTCGCCCTGCTCCATCAGCCCGTCGTGCACCTCGCCAGCGGCACGGTCGCCGCCGTGGCCGCCCAGGCCCGCTGGCGGTCCGCCCAGGGCATCCTGTTCACCCCGGCCGAGTTCCTCCGCGTCGCCGAGGACGGCGACCGCACCGCCGAGCTCGGCCGCTGGCTCCTCGAAGAGGCGGTCGAACAGGCCGCCGACCGCGCCAGGGCCGGACACCCGGTCTCCGTCTCCGTGCGCCTGTCCGCCCGCCGGCTCCTCGACAAGGGGATGCCGTACGGCTCCGTCGAGGCGCTGCTCACCCGGCACGGTCTGCCCTCCGGAGCCCTGATGATCGAGGTCGCCGACAGCGACCCCCGGATCTCCTTCGACGAACTGGAGCAGCGTCTCGTGGCCCTGCGCCGCATCGGTGTCCGTATCGCGCTCGACGGCTTCGGCAGCGGCTACGCCGCGATCAACGCCCTGCGCCGGCTCCCCATCGACGTACTGAAACTGGACCGCGGCCTCGTCGAGGGCGTGGTGGAGTCCGCCCGGCTGCACAAGATCACCAGCGGCCTGCTGCGCATCGCCTGCGACCTCGGCATGCAGTCCGTGGCCGACGGGGTCGACGTACCGGAGCAGGTCCTCGCGCTGCGCGCCATGGGCTGTACGCACGGCCAGGGAATGGCCTTCTCCGGGCCGCTCGACGAGTACCGGCTGCGCCGCGCCCTGGCCCGCGGCGAGTTCCCGGTGCCCGGCAGCACCATGGCTCAGCCGGTCCTGACCGGCGGCTCCGTCCCCCTCTTCAGTGGTTCACATGCTGAGACGCCTGTCCCACCCACTTGACACGCCGAGTGCGTCGGAGAGAGGGTCAATGCCATGCGCACCCGAATTCTCGTACTTGGAAAGCGCGTCGGCTGAAGCAGAGTCCCACCAGGCACTCTGCAGACCGCACCGACGCGCTCCCCTCGCTTGCCTCACGGCACGAGGGGTTTTTTGTTGCACCGGCACCACGCAAACTGTTGCAAAACACCCGCAGAAACCCTCAGCTTCGAGAAGAGAATGCCGATGACCGAGCAGGCCACCGGGGCCCACCATCCCCAGCCGCGGGCCCGTAACGGCGGACCGTCCGCCGCCACCGTTGAGCACGTCACGGGCGCGCAGTCCCTCATCCGCTCCCTCGAGGAGGTGGGGGCCGACACGGTATTCGGCATTCCAGGCGGCGCCATCCTTCCGGCGTACGACCCGATGATGGACTCCACCCGGGTCCGCCACGTGCTGGTCCGCCACGAGCAGGGCGCCGGACACGCCGCCACCGGCTACGCGCAGGCCACCGGCAAGGTCGGCGTCTGCATGGCCACCTCGGGCCCCGGCGCCACCAACCTGGTCACCCCGATCGCCGACGCCCACATGGACTCCGTCCCGCTGGTCGCGATCACCGGCCAGGTCGCCTCCAAGGCGATCGGTACGGACGCCTTCCAGGAAGCCGACATCTGCGGCATCACCATGCCGGTCACCAAGCACAACTTCCTGGTCACCAAGGCCGAGGACATCCCGCACACGATCGCCGAGGCCTTCCACATCGCCTCCACCGGCCGTCCGGGACCGGTCCTCGTCGACATCGCCAAGGACGCCCTCCAGGCGCGGACCACGTTCAGCTGGCCGCCCACCCAGGACCTGCCCGGCTACCGCCCGGTCACCAAGCCGCACGCCAAGCAGATCCGCGAAGCCGCCAAGCTGATCACCCAGGCCAAGCGGCCGGTGCTGTACGTCGGCGGCGGCGTCATCAAGGCGGGGGCCACCGCCGAACTGAAGGTCCTCGCAGAGCTCACCGGAGCGCCCGTCACCACCACACTGATGGCGCTCGGCGCATTCCCCGACAGCCACCCGCTGCACGTCGGAATGCCGGGCATGCACGGTGCGGTCACCGCCGTCACCGCGCTGCAGAAGGCCGACCTGATCGTCGCTCTCGGAGCCCGTTTCGACGACCGCGTCACCGGCAAGCTGGACAGCTTCGCCCCGTACGCCAAGATCGTCCACGCCGACATCGACCCCGCCGAGATCGGCAAGAACCGCGCCGCCGACGTCCCGATCGTCGGGGACGCCCGCGAGGTCCTGGCCGACCTGGTCCAGGCCGTCCAGGCCGAGCACACCGAGGGCCATGTCGGCGACTACGCCGCCTGGTGGAAGGACCTCAACCGCTGGCGCGACACCTATCCGCTCGGCTACGACCTGCCCGAGGACGGCAGCCTCTCGCCGCAGCAGGTCATCCAGCGCATCGGCCGGCTCGCCCCCGAGGGCACGATCTTCGCGGCGGGCGTCGGCCAGCACCAGATGTGGGCCTCGCACTTCATCCAGTACGAGCAGCCCGCCACCTGGCTGAACTCCGGCGGCGCCGGAACGATGGGGTACGCGGTCCCGGCCGCGATGGGCGCCAAGGCCGGCATGCCGGACCGCACGGTCTGGGCGATCGACGGCGACGGCTGCTTCCAGATGACCAACCAGGAACTCACCACCTGCGCGCTCAACAACATCCCGATCAAGGTCGCGATCATCAACAACGGCGCGCTCGGGATGGTCCGCCAGTGGCAGACCCTGTTCTACAACCAGCGGTACTCCAACACCGTGCTGCACTCCGGCGCGGACACCGAGGGTGTCCCGGCGAAGGGCACCCGGGTCCCGGACTTCGTCAAGCTGTCCGAGGCCATGGGCTGCTACGCGATCCGCTGCGAGGACCCGGCCGACCTGGACAAGGTCATCGAGGAGGCCAACTCCATCAACGACCGCCCCGTCGTGGTGGACTTCATCGTCCACGAGGACGCCATGGTGTGGCCGATGGTCGCCGCCGGCACCTCCAACGACGAGGTCATGGCCGCCCGCGGGGTCCGTCCCGACTTCGGCGACAACGAAGACGACTGAGAGACAGAGAGAGACCGACTCCATGTCCACCAAGCACACGCTCTCCGTCCTGGTCGAGAACAAGCCCGGTGTCCTCGCCCGGATCACCGCCCTGTTCTCCCGCCGCGGCTTCAACATCGACTCGCTCGCGGTCGGTACCACCGAACACCCCGACATCTCCCGCATCACGATCGTCGTGAGTGTCGAGGACCTGCCCCTGGAGCAGGTGACCAAGCAGCTCAACAAGCTGGTCAACGTCCTGAAGATCGTCGAACTCGAGCCCTCCGCTGCGATCCAGCGCGAGCTCGTCCTGGTGAAGGTCCGCGCCGACAACGAGACCCGCTCCCAGATCGTCGAGATCGTCAAGCTGTTCCGCGCCAAGACCGTGGACGTCTCCCCGGAGGCCGTCACGATCGAGGCGACCGGCGGCGCCGACAAGCTGGAGGCCATGCTCAAGATGCTGGAGCAGTACGGCATCAAGGAGCTGGTCCAGTCCGGCACCATCGCCATAGGGCGCGGCGCGCGCTCGATCACCGACCGTTCGCTGCGCGCCCTCGACCGTACGGCGTAGCGACCGCCGCCTCGCCGCTCGTATGGCGAGACCCGAAAACGTATGAGACGCACCCCGCCGTACGGTGGGACGCAACACCTGCACACCAAGGAGAAACCCAGTGGCCGAGCTGTTCTACGACGACGATGCCGACCTGTCCATCATCCAGGGCCGCAAGGTCGCGGTCATCGGCTACGGCAGCCAGGGCCATGCCCATGCGCTGTCGCTGCGTGACTCGGGTGTCGATGTCCGGGTCGGTCTGCACGAGGGCTCGAAGTCCAGGGCGAAGGCCGAGGAGCAGGGCCTGCGCGTGGTGACCCCGTCGGAGGCCGCGGCCGAGGCGGACGTCATCATGATCCTGGTCCCGGACCCGATCCAGGCCCAGGTCTACGAGGAGTCCATCAAGGACAACCTGAAGGACGGCGACGCGCTGTTCTTCGGTCACGGCCTGAACATCCGTTTCGACTTCATCAAGCCGCCGGCCGGCGTGGATGTCTGCATGGTCGCGCCGAAGGGCCCGGGCCACCTGGTGCGCCGTCAGTACGAGGAGGGCCGCGGTGTTCCGTGCATCGT